>JABDGM010000075.1:0-11596 GCA_013286045.1 Planctomycetota bacterium
CAAGCGAAGTCTTCCGAGCCAAGGTCGATTCGGTAGGTCGTGTTCTGATCCCGGCCAATACCCGCCAACGTCTCGGTATCGAACAGGGCGACGAAGTGCTGATTGAAGCGGACGACGAAGGCGTTCGCATCACGACAGCGAAACAGGCGTTGAAACAGGCCCAAGCGTATTTTTCCGGCATGGCGAAGTCTGGCGAAAGTGTCGTGGATGAATTGATCCGGGATCGGCGAGAAGAAGCCGCCCGTGAGTAGTGTTGTCCTCGATTCGTCAGCTTTACTGGCTGCGATCCTGGGAGAACCGGGGGCGGAGCGAGTTGAAGCTCATTTGACATCGGCGTCGATGTCTGCGGTGAATTTATCGGAGGTCGCTGCCAAAGCGGTCGAGCGTGGCTACCAGTTAGACGGGGTGATCGCGGAACTTTCCCGTTTGTCGATTGAATACGTCCCTTTCGATGCCGATTTGGCGTACGTCGCGGCATCGCTGCGTCTTGCCACGCGACACATTGGCCTTTCGCTCGGTGATCGTGCCTGCCTGGCCCTGGGATTGAAAACCGGCCTGCCTGTGCTGACTGCGGATCGTGCCTGGGCATCGGTGGATTTGGGGGTGAACGTCGACATAATCCGGTAGAAAAATCGTGTACAATCCTTTCCGAATCGAGATCGCCGAGCCGCTCCATCCACGACAGAGAAAGGAACGTGTCGCGATGAGCTCAGAAATTCAGCAATGGACATGGAACGCCACTTTTCGTTGAAACGCCTCCATCAGAATTCAATGAAAATGACAACGTGCACCCCAGCCAGTTGATGTTATAATGTGCATCATGTCAGAGTGAGTGTTTGGACAGAGAAAAAGCGATCGGATCGTGCCCAGGTCTTTTCGGCATCAAGCCACGACCACACCGCCATCACCATATCCAGGTATGTACAGTTTCTCGATTTCGCTAGAAGGTGTGGCTATTAGGGACGGTAGTTGCTATGGGTCTAGCGGCTGGAATCAGTTAAGAGAAGGGGCGTGACAACCCAGGAGCATTCTCATGGCGACAGAACAAGCGAAAAACGCAACGTAGGGCAATTGGATGCAAACCGACGAACTCCTTAAAACATTGGGCTATGGAGAGTCGTCGAATTTCATTCACGGCGACGACCTGGAGGATGCTCCTGGCTACTCCCACATCTTCCGCCGTGCACGCGGGGAAGAGAGTTGCCGACTTGTCGGCGTCTACTCATTGCGGGAAAGAAGCAAATTCGGCAAGGACGAAGGTGTCCCGCTCGTTTATGTATGCGAGGCAGATTCCCAAGATCAAGCTGATTTGATCCATCGGAGGGTGTGGAATCAAAATATCGTTCCCTTCTTACTGGTTCGCACGCCCCGATTTCTTAGGCTCTATTCGGGCTTCCATTACGATAATGGAAACGATCAGGACACCGCATCGCTCGATGCAGGCGTGCTCGACGCACTGATCGAATTTAATGAGGTCGCGGAAAAACTAAGGGCCTTCCACGTCGATTCGATCGATGATGGGACTCTATGGCGGGCATGGGGTCACAAGGTTACACCCGATACACGTGTCGATTGGAAGCTGCTTGGCAACCTTGAATTACTCGACAAGAGCCTGCAAAAGGACGGATTGAGTCGCATTACGTCACACGCATTGATCGGTAAATATGTATATTTACGGTACTTGAAGGATAGAGGCATTTTGTCTCCTCGTAAACTCGCGGAGTGGGGAATCGACCCCGACGCAATTTTCACGCGGAATGCGACAAGAAATGCCCTGAAGAACTTACTAAAGCGGATCGCCGGGTGGTTGAATGGCTCGGTCTTTCCACTTCCTCTAGACGGAGAGGATGCTCCCGAGGCCCACCATATCAGGCGGGTCGCGGGAATCTTTCAAGGTGACGATCCATCTGGACAACTTCACCTCGACTTCAACGCATACGATTTCTCGTACATTCCGATTGAAACGATCTCCGTGATTTACGAGCAATTCCTCCATTCCGCTGGAAGGGGGAAAGAGGCTGGTGCTTACTATACTCCCATTCCGCTCGTCAACTACATGCTAGAGGAATTGAATGATCGGCATCGCTTACATAACCACATGAAAGTATTTGATCCAGCCTGTGGATCAGGGGCATTTCTAGTTCAGTGCTATCGCTGGCTCGTCGAGCGTGAACGGTGCAATGCACCCGCTCAGCATCTTTCCCCCGCAAAACTAGGTTCTCTCCTCGAAGAGCACATCTTTGGTATGGATGACGATGAAGATGCATGCCGTGTGGCTCAACTCAGTCTCACGCTCACACTACTCGACTACATTGATCCGCCCGACCTTCAAGAGAATCCTGATTTCCGCATTCCCACAATACTTAATACGAATATTTTTAAAGGAAACTTTTTCGATTTTCCGACCGCATGGCTGAAGGCGATGGACGGTGTAAAATTTGATTGGATTGTGGGCAATCCGCCGTGGAAAGATCTTTCCAAAGATCGTCTAGAGAAGCGGGACGAACCTGCTTGGCAATGGATGATAGGGCATCGAAAGTCTCACCCGACCGGGGGCAACCAGTTAGCCGAAGCATTTGCCTGGAAAGTCACCGAACTGGTGGCCGAAGCAGGCGTCGTTGCTTTGGTTTTACCAGCCATGACTCTTTTCAAGGATGAATCGAGACAGTATCGGAAAGCGTTTTTTCACACGTTACACGTCTGGTGCGTAGTCAATTTCGCTAACCTCGCAGAAGTCCTTTTCGCTGGCCGGGCGAGAAAACCGGCGGCAGTTTTTTTCTATTCGCTCAAGGAAGCTGCAAGCAGCCGCCCACAGGAAACCATCCTGACGTTTGCTCCGCTTGTGGCGAACCAGGAGGCGAATCGGCCTGTTTCATCGGGGGCTCGGAAAGAAACCTGGAACATCGTCGTCAATGCGAGTGAAATCCGCGAAATTCCGCTAACTAGGGTGGTAAGTGGCGAGCGGCTGCCGTGGAAGATTGCGATGTGGGGGGCAACGAGAGATCAACGCCTGGTAGATTACCTCGACAAATACTATCCGACCCTCGATAGCCTCGCGAAGAAAATGGACTGGCACATTCATCCTGGCATCGAACTTAGGAACAAAGATGCGACGGAGCCTGTCGAGTACGTCAAGGAGCTAGAGGGCAAGAAAGTTCTCATCGTCGAGGCCCTTCGGAATCGAGGCAGACTGTTTTGCTTTCCAGATGAAGCGTTTGAAATCATCGGCCCGGACAGGGCATATGTGCGACGCTCACGTGCCGTGCTGCCGCTCAAAGTATGCCGTCCTCCTCATGTGGTGTTGGATGCCGGCCGTAGATATGCCGTCTATAGCGACGAATTCATCGCAATTCCCCCTCGACAAATTGGCATAGCAGGTGACAAGACACAGTCGGCATTTCTCGTGGCACTGTCGCTGTTTCTAAGCTCAAAATTTGCGACGTATCACCAGTTTCTACACTCACCGCAATGGGGCGTACAAGGTGGACGGGCCACGCTTCGAACCCTAGAGCGGCTGCCGGTGCCGTTCGGAGAGCTTGTCGAAAGTGATCTGACGGAATGGCGGGATATTCACAAAGCATTGGTGCAATCCTGGCCGAGCAAGCGTAAGAAAGTGAACAGGCAACAATTTCCACTGTTTGGCGACGATGCGGGCGATTTGCCCGGCGACGAAGAAGAGATCGATTCGAAAGTGGCAACGCTTTATGACCAGCTCAACAATCTGGTCTATAAAAGTCTAAACATTAAGGCGAATGAGCGTTATTTGATCGAAGATTTGGTCGATGTGAAAATGCAGCTCATTGACGGTAAGGTGACAAAAGACGCCCTCCGCAACCCAACGCCAGCCGAGATTGGCGATTACACAACCGTGTTGCAGGATGAGTTGGATGCATTTCTCGGTAACGATGAGGGTCTGAGGCATCGCTGCTCCGTCCTGCATGACGACATTTCGGGAATGGTGCAAATCGAGCTGGTAGAAGCAGCGTCGATCCAATTGAGACCCGCCGCACAGCAGGTGAGTGCAGCGACCGCACGTGAATTGGCAAAAGCTCGCCAGGAGCTACGTCGTGATTACGGCCAATGGCTCTACTTTGATAGAAATCTGCGTGTTTATAAGGGCAATCGGACATTTATTCTCAAGCCATTCCAGCGAGTCCATTGGCTCCGTAGCCAAGCCCTGATTGACGCAGATGAAATCATCGCCGAAACTCTTGACGCGACGGAGCATTGAATGTCGGTACAGTCACGTGCGGACGGGCCACACGGCCAGCCAGCAAATGCCGATGCATATCGAAGAACATTTGTTAGGCAAGTACATTCATTAGTGGCATTGGGATACGCACGACTTGATCGGCCAAGTTTTCAGAGGGCTCAGGAACCAGCGATCACAGGCGAGCTAGTGCGGCTGATTCGGAGCGTGATAGACGATCGCAATTCACCAACGAATTCATGGGCACACAGATATGCGGTACACGACGACCCACCACAAAACGTTCGTGACCTCAAGGGCAAAGAACGACCAAGAGTGGATATTGAGATGGAGTTAACGCAGCGAGGCAGGCATCCGCGTTTTCAATTTGAGGCGAAGAAATTCCCCGTCAATCGCAAGGACGCTGTAGGTGAGTACGTTGGAGACAGCGGGCTTGGCTGTTTCATATCCGGTATGTATGCCGAGACCCACAACGATGCGGGGATGTTAGCATATGTGCAGAACGATAAGATTACCGATTGGATCGAAAAGGTAAGAGAGCGGTTGGTGAAGCAGCGAGAATCGTGCGAACTCATTGGGGATTGGGAGAAAGCGGAATTTATCAAGGATATCGAACATTGCTTTTGCTCAGTTCATAGACGACCCCGCGTTGGCCGACCCATGACGATATATCACACGTTTCTTTCTATAAATTAGCAGCGTCTACATGTGTCAGCATGCGATGACGCCGCTAATGGGGCCGAGTTTACGGTGTAAGTGGCAGGGTGCGTTTCCGTTAGCTAAGGGGAGAAGCGGCCTACTTTCTTGCTTCAAGGGGTCATCGCAGAATCTGTCAGAAATAGTACGCTAGGGCAAACTATGCCGCCCAGTCGGCACACAAGAGCTCGGCCTGTTTGAGCACTGTTTCGGTGGCCTTTTCTTGCTTATCTGGTGGGTAGCCGTATTTGCGGAGAATTCTGCGAACCATCACGCGGAGCTTTGCCCGAACCGTCTCCTTTACCGTCCAGTCGATGGTGACGTTTTGCTTCACGGTCTGAACTAGCTCCTGGGCGATGAGGCGAAGGTTCTTGTCTCCAAGGACCATCACGGCACTATCGTTCGTCTCAAGAGCGTCGTAGAAGGCAAGTTCATCGTCGGAGAGTCCAAGGTTTTGCCCTCTCTCGTGGGCTTCTCGCATTTCCTTAGCGAGCTGAATCAACTCCTCGATGACTTGGGCCGTCTCGATGGCTCGGTTCTGATAGGCTCGAATTGCCTTTTCAAGCATCTCGGAAAACGAGCGGGCTTGAACAAGGTTCTTTTTGGTCCTTGTCTTTATCTCGTCGTTTAGGAGCTTTCTCAGGAGCTCGACGGCAAGGTTCTTCTGCGGAAGTTCCCTAACCTCGGCAAGGAACTCCTCGGACAGGATTGAGATGTCTGGCTTCTTAAGACCCGCTGCCGCGAAGATGTCGATGACGCCTTCGGAGGAGATCGCTCGTGAGACAAGCTGCCGCACGGCGTGTTCAATGTCCTCCTGGCTGCGTTGCTTGTCGGTGTCTGACTTGGCGAGAGCGGCCCTAACGGATTGGAAGAAGCCGACATCATCCCGGATCGCGATGGCGTCCTCGTGAGGGACCGCCAGGGCGAATGCGTGCGATAGCTCGGTAACGGCTTTCAGAATCCGGTTCTTGCCGTCCTCCTGGGCTAGAATGTGCTCCTGGGCGGCGGGAAGGAAGCGAAGACGCTCCAGGGGCGAGCTGGTGGCCCAACCTGACCAATCGAAGCCATGAAAGAGTCCGCAACAAATCTCATGTTTCTCGAGCATGACGGCTACGGCTTCCTCCTGGTCAATCGCGGTCTGGCCGGTTCCGCCACTCTCGGTGTAGGTCGCAAGAGCCTTCTTCAATTGGTCGGCAAGTCCTAGGTAATCGACAACAAGCCCACCGGGTTTGTCCTTGAATACGCGGTTTACGCGAGCGATAGCCTGCATGAGTCCGTGGCTTCGCATTCCCGCGACGTCTTCAAGGCGTCACCTACGAATATGTGCTCGACGATCCGCTCGCGGAGTGTCGAATGTGTTGAATGGCGATCATCCATGCGTGCAAATCCTCCCTAACACGGTTGGTATCCGATAACGCCCTTTATCGGATAGCAAATGAGCACGGGAGTCAAGCGGATTGTGCATGCATGGATTGTCATCTTCATTGAAAACTGGCGGGTAAGTTTCAGCGAATTCTGGCGTACCCAGCCATAGGGCCGCATCGCGGCATGCGGTCGAACTTCGACAAACTGTAGCCTGGGAATTCTGACGTTGTAGAAAAGACACCGATGCAGCAAATAGGCTGTGCTTTTCCCGTTTCAAATCGTGGATGCAGAATGCTATGGCTTTGGAACAACACGTGAAACCACCCAACTACGTGGTGTATAAGTGCAACGACGGAAAAAGAACCAATCATGACAAAGAGAATCAATAAGATAGCCGTGGCGATCGGCGCAAGGATCTCCGGTGCACCGTGGCCACCGAGAGCGGCGGCTTCAGCAATGCAAATCCCTCAATAATCTGCTGAAGCTCTGCAGAAATGCGGCATTTCCCCCGGCCAGAATGTTCCTTCCGGCAAAGCCCGCTTAGACCATGTCTGCGATAGCGCATCAGCCATCGCTGTGCCGTACGCAAGGGTATGCCTTGCTGTTTGGCAACCTGCGTCAGCGGCACTTGGTCTTCCAGGCACGGTTGTAGAATCCGAAAACGGCTCAGCGCGAGAGCTCGCTCCGCGTCGGAAATACTATTGAGGTTCTGCTCCGGCGAGATCATGCGCGACTTGGCTAGTAGTAATGGACCTACGCCAATATGTTATAAATGAATTACGCCATATTTCAATGAAAATGACAGCTCCTTTTCGCCAATTAAGATTCAGATTGCCATAGACGCAATATTATGTCATAATGCGACATATTGGATAACGAATGGGGTTTGGATCATGGAAACGGTTAGCCGGGGGAAGGTGTCAGCGGGGCGAGTCGTGCTGCCCGCCGAGCTGCGTAAAGAATTTGGTATCGAGGATGGGGCCGAAGTGATTTTCAGCCGGACTGCACACGGCATAGAAATCAAAACCCTCGACGAAGTGGTCAAACAGGCACAGGAATTATGTGCCCGATACGTCAAGCCAGGCGTCAGTTTGGTAGATGAGCTACTACGCGAGCGGCGTGAAGAAGCCGAGCGTGACTAGGGCGGTCCTCGACGCCTCCGCTTTGCTGGCACTGCTCTTTAAGGAGCCCGGTGCCAAGCTCGTGGTTCCGCATCTGCCAGGCTCGATGCTGTCGGCGATTAATCTTTCCGAAGTGGTGAGCAAAGCCGTAGAAAACGGCCTGATGCTCGAAGATGCCCGCCGAATGCTGAGTGAGTTTCCATGCCAGATTGTGCCCTTTGATGTGGATGCGGCATATCTGACGGCTTCCTTGCGAGCGGCGACGCGGCCGTTTGGCTTGTCCCTTGGCGATCGGGCATGTCTGGCACTTGCCCTATCAGAAAACGTGCCGGCGGTGACGGCCGATCAGTCATGGGCAAAGTGCGATCTTGGGGTAAAGGTAATTCAGATTCGGTAATCAAGGCGAGGAACGGCCGCATGGCAAAGGTAATACGACAGAAGCGAGCTTTTGGGGCCGTTCCTGCGTCGATCAGAGTCGCCCTGGGATCATTGAAGGTTCAAAAACAGCAGTGCCGCACCTGCATCTACCGCAAGGATTCACCGCTCGAACTCGAAGCCCTTGAAAACGAGGTACGGGATGAATATCTCGGATTCAAAGGCTATCGCATATGCCATCACAGTGATAATGCCTGCTGCCGTGGATATTGGAATCGCCACAAAGACGAATTCGCTGCTGGGCAAATAGCTCAGCGACTTGGGCTGGTAGAGTTTGTGCAACATGACAATTGGCAAGAAGGTGGCGGAGTAGATGCCTAACGATCTGGTCAAGCTGCCGCAAGCGTCCGTACCTGCCACGATGGGCAGTAGTGACCTACCGACGCTGGTTGACCTTGGCGGCCAAGCCGCCCGCTTCGCCTGGGATGAATTCTTCTACGCCGAACACCACAATCCCTACACGCAGAAAGCCTACATGGCGGCTGTGAAACGATTCCTAGCCTGGTGCGAAGGGCAGGGACTAGAACTGATGACTATCACGCCTGGCCTAGTGGGGCGGTATCTCGTCGGCCTAGGCGGTTCTCCCGCCAAGCGAAATCTCCACCTTTCCGCATTACGCGGCTTCTTCGACCGGCTGGTGCAACGGCATGTGGTGATCCTCAACCCTGCGGCCTCGGTGCGTGGTGTGAAAGATGATGTGGTGGAGGGCAAGACTCCGCAAATCACGATCGATCAAGCCCGCACGCTTCTAAAGTCAGTAGATACCTCCCATGCCGTCGGCCTGCGGGATAAGGCGATTCTCGCCACGCTGGCTTATACCGCGTGTCGGGCCGGTGCGGTAGCGAAGCTGCGGTTACAGGATTTTCAGAATGACGGCACGCAGTACGTTTTGCGATTTCAGGAGAAGGGTGGCAAGAGCCGAGAAATCCCGGTTCGCCACGACCTCGAAGGCTTTATCCTGGCCTATCTCGACGGGGTGAACATCCGAATGGATGCCAAGGATTCGCCGCTCTTCCGAGCAGGCAATGGCCGTGTAAAACGGCTGACCAGCAACCCAATGTCGAGCAAGATCATCTGCGAGTTGGTCAAGCGGCGGCTGAAAGACGCAGGATTGCCAATGCGGATATCGCCGCACAGCTTTCGCGTTGCAGCGATCACCGACCTCTTGACGCAGGGCGTGCCGCTCGAAGATGTTCAATACCTGGCCGGGCACGCGGAGCCACGTACAACCGGGCTCTACGACCGACGGCAAAAGAAGGTGACACGGAATACTGTCGAACGGATTTCGATTTAACCTACACCGAAGCCCCAGAATCAGCACACCAAGCCACAGCTAGCTTGTCATGCTTGCATGCAGGCTGTCAGAAGGGCGACTTCTTCTGTTACAGGTCATAAATCCGGCCCGTCGCCTTTTGCACCCTTGACGTAAAGCGTTTCAGAAGCGATGTTTCTACCCTGCGGGCGTACCCGGGGATTAACTGTCACGAATTGGAAATACGATCCCGGTTCGAGGCCGAGAAAATCCTCAAAGGCAACACAAATGTCTTTTATCGTGACTTGGGCAACAATTACCTGCCAGAATCATACAACGGCTTGGGATTTAAGAATCTGATTTATATCATACTTCAGTTTCTCACCTTCTTTGAAGAGTTTAGTCGACAAGAACCAATTCCAGCGATGCATCTTCTGTTTATCGAAGAACCGGAAGCCCATTTACATCCACAAATGCAATGCACGTTTATTCAAAACATCAAGGCGTACATCAAGACGAAGCTTGGATGGAATGACCTCGACGCGGGTTGGGTCACTGGCTCGTGCGGCAATAAGTGTAAAAGAAGGCCGAGCACTCGCCCCAGAGCTTCTCGGATTTAGTTAACGCTGCTGCGGACTTTCATTTGTCGCCGTCCTGCGAGTTGGCTACGGCAGTGACTCCTGGCACAATCGCGGGTGTTCACTCTGTTCAATCGGTTGAGAATTCTACAGAAAATGAACTAGTTGATACAGAAACGGCGGTCAGCAGCCCAGGCGTAAATGGGGGTTGGTACTCACGCGATTTCGTACGCCATTCTACCCCAACGCTATTTTGGTTTAGACTGAATGCGATACATCTTGAATCGCTTTCTGGACTTTACCGTAATCCAATGGCATTTATATATGTAAGTATATATGCTGCTGCCAGTTTTAATGAGTGCCGAGCAGGATGGTTTGTGCCAGAGGGATCGAAAAGAGAGGAAGTTCTAAGTAGGCGTTGGGAGGCTTCAACTGAGGCACTGCTTGGCTCGCTTAGCGACGATTACGATGAGTTGACATCGGCCTTGTCCGATGCTGAATCGCGGTTTCGGCGATCGCTGATAAAGCGACTTGAACCCGCCTTAAACTCTAAGCTGAAAGAAAGACCACATGGAACGTACGAACAGAAAAAGTCACTCGCAAAATGGAGTAATGACGAGTTGCGGCGTTTTGACCTTGCCATTAAGTGTCCGAAGACTGGCGAGCCTTCCCTGCTCTTGGTGATGACGGGAAAACACCCCGAGATTGGGCGGTTTGTGATTGAGCACAAAGATGATGAAGGAAAACGGATTCGCTCCGTGACAAGCGTCGAATTGCCTGAAATTGAGCTGATGGAAGCCGGCCCACGTCGCGAAGCCCTAAGAGAATGGCGTCAAAAGACGCAAGGCGAGCGAGGCGGGGAACTGGAACGATAGCGGCCGTGATAGCCGTTTAGCTCGGTCGACCAAATCCGCTGAAGAATGAGGCTAGTAACGGAAAACCCTCCGCTACACGCTGAATTATGAATCATCTCGATCTCGGTTTTCACCATAAAGTAAAACAACTTGCTTGACATGGGTTTCACTGTATTGTAAAACACTGAAGTTGTCGCTCAATAGTCGAGTGATGACTGTGCCGGGGATCAATCGATGCGGCCCACAGCCAGCGATGTCTCGAACACAACGACCATTGTGACGGAGACACAGCCGGTCGCCACACGAGCCGACGAGCTTGTCCGAATCGAAATCCTTGATCCACAGGCCGAAGCCGCCCGGATGGTCGGCTATCCGCCAGGGCTCGGGTCCGTCATTTCGAGAGAGGAATAGCGGGCGAGTCCGATCTAGACACGAGCGGTCAGCCATAGGGCCGCATCGCGGCATGCGGTCGAACTTCGACAAACTGTAGCCTGGGAATTCTGACGTTGTAGAAAAGACACCGATGCAGCAAATAGGCTGTGCTTTTCCCGTTTCAAATCGTGGATGCAGAATGCTATGGCTTTGGAACAACACGTGAAACCACCCAACTACGTGGTGTATAAGTGCAACGACGGAAAAAGAACCAATCATGACAAAGAGAATCAATAAGATAGCCGTGGCGATCGGCGCAAGGATCTCCGGTGCACCGTGGCCACCGAGAGCGGCGGCTTCAGCAATGCAAATCCCTCAATAATCTGCTGAAGCTCTGCAGAAATGCGGCATTTCCCCCGGCCAGAATGTTCCTTCCGGCAAAGCCCGCTTAGACCATGTCTGCGATAGCGCATCAGCCATCGCTGTGCCGTACGCAAGGGTATGCCTTGCTGTTTGGCAACCTGCGTCAGCGGCACTTGGTCTTCCAGGCACGGTTGTAGAATCCGAAAACGGCTCAGCGCGAGAGCTCGCTCCGCGTCGGAAATACTATTGAGGTTCTGCTCCGGCGAGATCATGCGCGACTTGGCTAGTAGTAATGGACCTACGCCAATATGTTATAAATGAATTACGCCATATTTCAATGAAAATGACAG
>JABDGM010000075.1:11696-17208 GCA_013286045.1 Planctomycetota bacterium
TGCTCCGGCGAGATCATGCGCGACTTGGCTAGTAGTAATGGACCTACGCCAATATGTTATAAATGAATTACGCCATATTTCAATGAAAATGACAGAACTGCAAAAATATTTATTACTATAAATTTCTAGAATTTTTTTATGAAAAAGAGTATATTCTGCGCATTATGAAAAGCCTTAAACGTCAAGCCGAGGAACTGGAAGAGAAAGTCCTTACACTAGATGTCGCATGGCTGAAAAGCATTGTAGAGCCAAGCGCGGATATTCTGCCAATTGGAATAAGTCCTTATATCCAAGATATTAGAAATGCTGTACCGCCCTTAATTGCGCTTCAACAAGCGCGAGCACGCGGAGAGAATATTTGGGATGATAGGCCTCTTGCGTTAGGGCGGCAGGGGCCTGATGCGAACGGCATAATATCGCCTGCATGCTTTGCAATGCTTAGTGTTTACTACGCAATTAATGGAGTTTTAGAGTACATTGACGAGGAGCAGGTTTCTCACTTTCGGCCTGCTGTCGTAAAAAGACTCCGCGAGACCGCTGATCGTATCTATTCTCTGCTCGAAAAGAAAGAAATGTTGGGTGAAATAAGCGATGTTCCTTGGCATGAAATGTCTGAACTTCCTTATGCAACGAACCCTCACGCAGAAAACAGAGATATGCAAGAAGAGATTCATGAACAATCAGTTGAAGAGATGCCGGCATTTCCTTCTTCCAAGCGGCCGGTATCGTCTGATGGCAATTATACGGTAAAGTTTGATCCCAATGCCCCAAAACCCAGAGGTCGAAGGCGGGGGAAGTAAACTTGCCAGACGGCCTATAAGCCGGGTTCTGTACCCATTGCTGGGTGATGACCATTCATCTAGGATGCCGGTTGCCCGGCACCTCATGCGACCTACCCGGACGGTCAAACGCGCGGAAACACGCTCCCGTCCCTATTTGGCCTTGCTCCGGGCGGGGTTTGCCCTGCCATTTCTGTTACCAGAAACGCGGTGCGCTCTTACATTAAGCTTCCGGCTTTCGCCTTTGGCCGCACCTTTTCACCCTTACTAAGGGAGTTGTAAAAGTTGTAAAGTTGTAAGTTGCAAGAGGTTCCTGCAACTGTGCAACTGTGCAACTTGCAACTCCACAAAGCGGTATATTCTCTGTGGCACTTTCCCTGAAGTTGCCCTCGGCGGGGGTTACCCGCCACCCTGTTTCCGTGGAGCCCGGACTTTCCTCTAGCGCAAAGCGCTAGCGGCCATCCGGCCGTCTGGCGCGGTTACTGTAGCAGACGGGACTTTGGCAAGCAAGCTGCCCAGGAGCTGATTGCACTCCCCATCCCACACGCCGTCCACCTTGGCCTGCCGGTAATGCCGCTGGAAAGCCTCTACCACCGTTTTCGTATCGTTGCCATAGGTGCTGCATTGCGGGCAGTTATACCCGAATTGCGCCAATTTCTGCTGCATCGCCAGCACTTTCGGGCCGCTACTGCCGGGCATTAGCATCTCCCCTTGCAGCCCAAATAGGCGCATCACCCACCCCACCGCTTCGCCGAGCGGGTTGGTATGCGCTGCCGGCCACAGCCCGATGCCTTGCTCCGCCAACCCTTTCCAATCAAACAACTCGCCCGGATCTTGCTTGCGCGCCGGAGCAATGTCCGAATGCGCTACCACGTTCCACGCCGGAATGGGGTGCCGTGCTAAAATTCCCTGGCATAATTCCGCCACCGCCGCCATCTGCGCGGGCGGAAACGGGTTGTAGCCATGGTCATGGCCCGGATTGGCAATTTCAATGCCGATCGAGCACGCATTCACATCCGCCGCACCCCGCCAGCTGCTCACCCCGGCATGCCACGCCCGCTCGTTCTCCGGCACCAGCCGGTGCACAGCGCCCATTTCATCGACCAGATAATGCGCGCTCACTCGCTTGCCGGGCGTAGGGTCGGTGAGCTTCTCCAGCGCCCCGGCGGCGGTGGGCATGCCGGTATAATGCAGCACCAGCATATCGACTGGTGTGCCGCTGCGGCTGTCATGATTAGGCGAGGGGGTGTCGATGAGGTTCATAGCGTTTTTTTAGTGTTTTAAGTTGCGTAAGTGTATAGGGTGCACTATACATTAACTATGCTCAAGCCGAATATTTATCCATTCATGCCCCCCCGCAAACCCATCTACGAAGGCAAGGCCAAGCAGTTGTTCGAAGGCCCCGAGCCCGGCACGCTGATCCAACACTTCAAGGATGACGCAACCGCGTTCAATAACCAGAAACGCGGCACCATCAGCGGCAAGGGCGTGCTCAACAACCGCATCTCCGAATGCCTGATGTTGCGGCTGGCCGAAATCGGCATACCCACGCATTTCATCCGCTCGCTCAACATGCGCGAACAGCTGGTGAAAGCCGTGCAAATCATCCCGCTCGAAATCGTCATCCGGAACTACGCCGCCGGCAGCTTCGCCAAGCGCTACGGCGTGGAAGAGGGCACCCCGCTCGGCCAGCCCCTGGTGGAATATTTCCTGAAAAACGACAAGCTGGGCGACCCGCTGGTCAGCGAAGAACACATCTTCGCCTTCCAATGGGCCACCACGCAAGACATCGACGACATCCGCCTCATGGCGCTGCGCACCAATGATTTCCTGTGCGGGTTGTTCACCGGCCTTGGTATCCGCCTGGTGGATTTCAAATTGGAATTCGGCCGCAGCTTCGAAAACGGTATGGAGCGCATCATCCTGGCCGACGAAATCAGCCCCGATAATTGCCGCCTGTGGGACATGAAAACCGGCCAGAAAATGGATAAAGACCGTTTCCGCTTGGATCTCGGCAATGTTGAGGACGCCTACCGCGAAGTCGCCCGGCGCCTCGGCGTTCTGCCCACCGAAGCCGAAACCGCCGCGCAAGGCAAAGCCGAAAAGCCGGATATCGCTCCCGCCGAGTAATGTCATCCCGAGTGAGCGAAGCGAATCGAGGGATCTTTGTACGCGCGAGAATGAAAAGGTTCCTCGCATCCGTCCGGAATGACATATGAATTATTACGTATATATTCTTGCAAATTGGACTAATAATGTGCTGTATATCGGCATGATAAATAACCTTGAACGGCGCATCTTTGAGCACTTTCATAAAGTTGCTGAAGGGTTTACAAAACAATACAATGTCAACAAACTGGTTTATTTTGAAATGACCAATGATGTGCACTCGGCGATTGAGCGCGAAAAACAACTCAAAGCTTGGCGGCGCGAGAAAAAAGATCGTCTGATACAGCAGATGAATCCGCAGTGGCGCGATTTAGCTGAAAATTGGTACGGGGAAGATTCCTCGGCTGCGCTACGCTTCGCTCGGAATGACATATGAAAGCCAAAATCCACATCACCCTCAAATCCGGTGTCCTCGACCCGCAGGGCAAAGCCATTGAAGGCGCGCTGCACAATATGGGTTTCAGAGGCGTGAAAGAAGTGCGCCAGGGCAAATATATCGAGCTCGACCTCGCCGAATCCGACGCCACCAAAGCCAAAGAAGCCGCACAAAAAATGTGCGAAGGCCTGCTGGCGAACACGGTGGTGGAGAGATTCAAGGTGGAGGTGGAATAGCGCTTTGTATTCCCTGTTTCTAACTAAGTACTAGGTACTGGACTCTAGGCACTCTCATTATGAAATCCGCCGTCATCGTTTTCCCCGGTTCCAATTGCGATCGTGATGCCAAAACCGTGCTCGCCGCCACGGGCCTGAACCCCGTCATGGTGTGGCATCAAGACTCCAGCTTACCAAAAGTAGACCTCGTCATTGTCCCCGGCGGTTTTAGCTACGGCGATTATTTGCGTTCCGGCGCCATGGCAGCGCACTCGCCCATCATGCGCGAGGTGAAGGCCCACGCGGCACGCGGGGCTTACGTGCTGGGCATCTGCAACGGCTTTCAAATACTAACCGAAGCGGGAATGCTGCCCGGCATTTTGCTGCGCAACGCGAAACTCAAATTCATCTGCAAAGAAGTGCTGCTGCGCGTAGAGAACACCACCACCGCCTTCACCCGCCGCTACAAAGCCGGGCAGGTCATCAACGTGCCCATCGCCCACCACGACGGCAATTATTTTGCCGATAGCGACACGCTGAAAAAATTGGACGACAACGCCCAAGTCGCCTTCCGCTATTGCGATGCAGACGGCGCGCCAACAGCCGCCGCCAACCCCAACGGCTCACAAAACAACATCGCCGGCATCTTCAATGAACAAAAAAATGTCCTCGGCATGATGCCCCACCCCGAACGCCACGCCGAAAGCCTGCTCGGCGGCACGGATGGCAAAGCGCTATTTGAGGGGCTGCTCGCTGCGTAAGCTAGTTGACTGGCCGCCCTTTTTATAATTTAATAAAAATTATAAAATTAATGAGGGCAGAATGAAGTACAACGCCAAGCCATTATCTCCTAAAAATAGGAAGATACTAGAATTTATCAGTAACCAAAATACCCCGGAAGAAGGGCTCAGCCTCCAAGAATGGTTGAAGCTGAAATATCCCAAGCAAATCCTAAAAAGCACCCATACTAAATACCGTGCGCTAAATGCAGCGTTCTCGGTTTTTTAAAGAGCATGGTCTTGTCGATATTGTAGTAATACCGGAAGGCAATATTCACCTCTGCAAAATCAGCGAACTAGGGCGTAGGGAAGTGAAACATCCTTCAGCTAGCTTCGAAGAGCTAAGAGAGCGGTGGGATGAAGAGCGAGGGTCAGACGCACAAATTAAAGTACTTGGTGCTTTAGCTCGGGAAAGCTCTTTAATACCCAAAACAGAAGCGCAGGTTTCAAGTTTTCTTCCCGATGTTGAGGCGAAGAATGTGGGGCGAACTCTGCGTCATTTGATTGACGAAAAGGAAGCTCAGATTGTGATGGAAGAAAAAAAGCGGTATGGCCAAATATAAGCTAACCCATAAAGGCGTTCAGCGCTTATTATCACGCTAAAACGAAGCTATACGGCTGGATCGCGATGCGTCATCCCGACAAGCCATCCGTAAAAATGACAATTAAGCCTAATTACCGCGAGTAGAACTCGACCACGAAATTCGGCTGCATCTGCGCGGGGTAGGGCACATCGGCCAGTTTCGGCACGCGGATGAATTTGCCTTTGAGCTCGGAGGTGTTGAACTCAATGTAATCGGGCACGCCGCGTTCCGGCTTTTGCACGGTTTCCAACACGGCAACCATCTGCTGCGAACGCTCGCGCAGGGAAATTTCCTGGCCTTCGGTCACCTGATAGCTGGCGATGTTGACTTTCTTGCCGTCCACGCGCACGTGGCCGTGGTTCACCAGCTGGCGGGCCCCGAAAATGGTGGAGGTGAGGCCCATGCGGTACACCACTGTGTCCAGGCGGGACTCCAGAATGCCTATCAGGTTTTCGCCGGTGTCGCCTTTAAGGCGCGCGGCTTCCTGGTAAATGCGGCGGAACTGGCGCTCGGTGATGTTGCCGTAATAGCCTTTGAGCTTCTGCTTCTCGCGCAGCTGCGTGCCGTAGTCGGACGCTTTCTTGCGGCGGGCGGCGGCGCCGTGCTGGCC
>JABDGM010000075.1:17218-17982 GCA_013286045.1 Planctomycetota bacterium
GTGCTGGCCGGGCGCGTAGGAGCGTTTATTGAACGGGTCTTTGTCGCGGCCCCACAGGGACAGGCCCAGGCGGCGGCTGATTTTATATTTCGCGGTGGCGCGTTTGGTCACGAGGCATACTCTCTATTTAGCGTTTAGGGGAGGGCAACTATAGCCGCCAAAACCAACGTGTCAACGCCTTTTCGTACCATTTCAGGAGTTCGGGTGCCGCGCCACCCATTCTTTCAGCGCCTCATTGATGCGCGTCTGCCACCCACGGCCGGTGGCCCGGAACGCGGCCAGTATGTCTGCGTCCACGCGCATATTGAGTGCGGCTTTTCGAACCGCCTTGCGGGGCCGCCCGCGCCGGATCAGCTTGCCGCCGTAATAAAGATCGGCCTGCTCAAACCATTCCTCGGTAAGCTCGGGGATTTCATCATATTCCTCCGGCTGGATGACATGGGCGTCAATTTGGGCTAAATTGCTGCCGATATTTTTTTTGCTCTTTCTCATTGGCTTTTCTCATTGAAATGATGTGGCGAGCCGCGCCACGCGGGGTCCAGATCACGATCATCATACGCCCGGCCAGATGGCCCACCGTCACAACGCGCTCCTCGCCATATTCATGACGCGTATCCAGGCCATCGATAGTTTCGTCCGCAAATAAAAGCGGCGCATCTTCAAAATCGATGCCGCGTTCACTGAGCGTTCGGGCGCGCTTGGCGGGATCATACGTGATTCTCACCTGAATTATTGTATGGGCAATAATTCAATAAAGCAAGCTA
>JABDGM010000076.1 GCA_013286045.1 Planctomycetota bacterium
TTGCTGAGCCGAGAGCGCCGAGCTAGGCTGCGAATATGGATAAAACACGACTACTCGAAACGCTGGACGCGCTCCGGACTGAGGTGGCGAACTCCAGCGAAGTCGATCCCACCATGATCGCCGAGCTGCGCCGGCTCACCGATGAAATTCGCGAAACTGGTGGCAATCAAAAATCGTCCGCGACGACGAGCGGGCCAGCGCCGAGTGGTTTGAAGGATCTTTTGCTTCAATTTGAAGCCGACCATCCCCGACTTTCCGTATCCGTAGGCAAAGTTGCCGATGCGCTCGCCGCGATGGGGTTCTGATTCCGACCCGACAGTTTAATCCTAAGATCTCATCATGCCAGCAAACTTCGGCCATCGCGTACTGCCGTGCTTGCTGGTCTCCGACATGCGCCGCTCGCTCGCTTTTTATCTCGACACGCTCCGGTTTGTGCAAACCGGTTACTATCCGATTGAGAGTGAACCGGTTCGCACTGAAGTGCGGCGCGATGACGTTGCGATTATTCTCTACACCGAAACTGTGCGTGGACACGATCAGAGCCCGATGTTCACCGGCGCGCTGTACCTGTTTCCAGATGCGATCGATAAGGTCGCCGATGAATTGCGTGGAAAGGTTCCGTTCGCATGGGGGCCGGAAGACACCGAGTTTGGCATTCGTGAATTTGCGATCCGCGATCCGGATGGGCACACGCTCGTTTTCGCCGAGCGGTCCGGCGGCCAAACGCTAAACGGAACGACGTAGTTAAGACTTGTTTCGCCAGCCTTCCCCATCGACGGCGTCATCGCCAAGATCTCTGTCTGCTTCCGCCGAGTCGCACGCGAGCTGTGATCGGGTTAGTGTCGTCTCCGGCATCGTACCAAAAAAATGGCCGCCGGATGAACCGGCGGCCATTTGCAATCCTCGGGATGACAAGGCTTAGTGGTGATGGGGGGCACCGAAGTGCGCTCCACCAAAGTGTGGCCCTCCAAGGTGCGGACCACCCGCGATCGCAAACCCCGCATGGCTGTGCGGGCCGCCGTGCAAATAACTTGCGTAGTGCGAGTGGTACGAATAGCCGCCGTAAGCGTATGGATAGTGGTAGTGTGAGTAATAGGCGGCAGGGTAGTACGTCGAGTAGTACGAAACCGTTGGAACTGCGGCGACGTCCACGACTGGATCAGGATCTACGTCGTACGAAGCCAAACGGGTAAGCGTCAGCCGGCTGTGGGGCACGCCGAGGCTCGTCCAGCGGAAACCAACCTGGCGATAAGTGACGCCATCACTATCGTTCACAAATCGGTTGACGCGAACCAGCGACCCAGGATCGATGGAGTTTGGGTCAGCCACGGGCACCGATTGAGTGATCGCGCCGTCCTGCACAACCGTCGCTGTGCTACCGGTCGGATCGGTGGCGGAGATTTGGTCCGCGATTGCCGTATCATCGGCGGCGGCCGTCCGCGTTACAGCCGAGCTTCCCGCGGCCGCGATCGCCGCGATCATCATGCTCATCGCGACCTTCTGAACTCCAAACCGGCTGATGCAATGCGTGGTCATGGCTAACTCCCAAACAAACGGTGGTGAATTTTGCTCCGGCAAAGATCATTGCCGGCCTCCACCTAACTAGGCTCCAGGCCAACGGGGAAGTTGCGCACTTTTCAAAAGATTCTGTGTGACAGGCGCCAGCGGGCTGCAAATCCCGCTGCAATTCGGTGGGCAATATCTTTAGCAGCTTTATGGCAGAGTCAGACGGGCCTAAGAAAACTGCCGTTTGGCGGCCGCAGTGCCTCGGGCGGTGAGAGCCGCATCGATGATTGATCGTTGCTCGGCCGACAGTTGCCAACCCATCGCCCCCGCCGTCTCCTCGATCTGCGATGGCCGCTTTGCGCCGCAAAGTGCAGAGGTAATCCCCGGCTGGCTGAACGTCCAATTCACGACGAGCTGCGCGACCGTTTGGCCGCTCAAGGCCGCGGCCTCTCGCAAACGGTCGACGAAATCCTGATTCCGTTCCCATTCTTCGCCAGCGTATCCCGGGAAGTTGCGTCGGCCGTCGCGAGCCTCGACTCCAACCTCGCGCTGAAATTTTCCGGCCAGCAATCCCTTCATCAGCGGCCAGTAGACCATTACGGCCACGTTTCGCGCACGGCACCAGGGAATCGTCCGTTCTTCGATGCCGCGATTGAGCATGTTGTACGGCGGTTGGATCGCGGTTATCGGACACACGGCGGCGAACTCTTCCAATTGTTCGACGGTGAAATTCGAGACGCCGATTGACCGCGCCTTGCCAGCCTCCATGATTTCGCGAAGCGCCCCAGCCGATTCGGCGAGCGGCACGTTGTCATCCGGCGAATGCAAATAAAGAAGCTCAACCCGATCGCTACCCAGTCTACGCAGCGACTCTTCACATTCGGTCTTAAGCCGCTGTGGCCGACCGTCGGTTACCATCTCGCGGCCTTCGTAGTGAATGCCGCACTTCGTGGCAATCACGACCTCGTCTCGCCGCCCTTCGATCGCGCGGCGAATCAGTTTTTCGCTCTCGCCAATGGGTCCGTAAACGTACGCCGTATCAAGATGATTGATACCGACATCAAAACACTTTCGAATTGTGGCGATGCTATCGGTTTCGTTCGTATCCAGCGTCGTCACGCCGGCGATCGGCCAACATCCGAGCGCAACCGGGGAAACAACAAAGCCAGAGTTGCCTAACGGCCGGTGTTCGAAGTTCGTTGCAGTGTGTGTCATTGCGAGAGTGCGTATCAATCGTTCGATTTCGGCCGGCCCGGCGTATACAGGCAGCAATCCGCCGCGCAAACGTCGTGGCTGGGTCCAAGCGAACCCAGCGCCGGGCGGTTGGGCGAATCGCCCATCCGCTCCACGATAAGCTCGCGAATCATTTGAACAAAACGCGGATGTGTGCCCACGGTGCCGGCGCGGACCATGTTGATGCCCAGCTCATTGCACAACGCCTTGCCTTCGGTATCAAGATCGTACAACACCTCCAAATGGTCGGAAATGAAGCCGATCGGCACGACGACTATATCCTTGACGCTCGGATTCGCGGCATGCGCGCCGCGGATGTAGTCGCAGATGTCCGGCTCAAGCCAAGCTTGCTGCGGCGGCCCGCTACGGCTCTGGTAGACCAAATCCCACGTTTGTCGCCCTGCCCCACTCGCGACCAGCTTCGACGCCTCGCGAAGCTGCATTTCATACCGGCAGCCGGCAGCCATCGCGATCGGGATGCTGTGGGCCGTGAACACAAGCAACGCCTCATCGCGACGATCACTCGGAATGCTTTCGATCGCCCCGCTCAATCGGTCGATCATCGGCTCAATAAAGCCCGGGTGATTAAAGAACGCGCGGAGCTTGTCCACCGCTGGCGCGGTCGGCCCGACCTCTGCCTGGGCGGCCGCGATATTCTCTCGATATTGCCGACACCCAGAGTACGAACTGTACGCGCTCGTGAAAAACGCTAGCGTATGCCGCACTCCGTCGTTTGCCATTTGCCGCAACGTATCGGGCAGCAGTGGATGCCAGTTGCGGTTTCCCCAGTAAATCGGCAAATGTGGTCCGTGCGCCGCCAGCTCTTTTTCGAGCGCCGCAATCAGCGCACGATTTTGATCGTTAATCGGGCTCTTGCCATCGAAGTGATAGTAATGCTCAGCCACTTCAAGCATTCGCTCGCGCGGCACATTGCGCCCACGCAGCACGTTCTCCAGGAACGGCAGCACATCGTCGCGCCCATCCGGCCCGCCGAAAGACACCACGAGGAGTGCGTCGTAACGAGATGACTGAGAACTCAAGCTTTGGGCCGCCGGCAATACTGAACACTGGTCTGAAGACTGTCGGATCCATTGTATCAAAAACCGCGGCCGGACAATGTGTCGCATTCACGCGTCTGAGTTGACTTCGCAGCAAAGCTCAACTTAAATCGACTCATCTTGGTGATGTGATCTTCTTATCGGCGGACTCGCGCAACGTAGCGCAGTTCAGCCGATTCATGTAACGCGAGTTCTCTCATGTCCTATCGGACCTTTGTTCACGACGGAAATGCGCGCCGACGAGTTGCGGCGATCTTCGCCGCCCTCTTTTTTGCAATCGCGATTCCGCAAACTGCATGTGCTCTCACCTACACGTGGACTGGCGCCGCCGGCAACAATTTGTGGTCGGGCTCTAACGGCACCACTTTTAATTGGAGCCCAAATTCGTTGCCGCCGACGACGCAGTCGATTGCTTTTACGAATACCACCGCGTTTAACAACGTAAATCTTCAAACGAGCCGGACAATCAACGACGTGACCTTCGGAGGCACGCAGGGTTACACCCTCTCCGGCGGTTCGCTGCTCGTTTCAAGCGGCAACATCACGGCGAATGGCGGTGCATCCGCCGCCACACACGTAATCGACTCGCCGCTCACGATCGGCGCAACAGGAACATTTGTCGTCAATTCGCCTGCCACTCTGCAAATCAACCGCGGCGTTACGGACGGCACCAGCACCACCTTCGGTTTGACGAAAAGTGGTGCTGGCACACTCTCCATCACAAATTCAGGCAGTAGCTCGAATCTCTATTACTTGGGCGCAACCGATGGGACTTTGAATATCGACGGCGCAAGCGTGACGACACGCCTTGGAAACGACTTTGGATTCAATTTTCAGACCACAACAAACGTTACCAACGGTGCCACGCTTATCAGTCCTTTAACTGGTTTTTTGAAAGTCGCAGGCCCGAACTTACCCGTTCTTACGCTGGATGGTGCGAATACGAGCGCGACCGGTTCGACCTATTTCCTGGCCGGCTATGGCGGCGCTCCCGGTGCGATCGACCTCCGCAACCGGGCGAGTGTATCAACAGGGATATTTGTCGTATCCGTAGGAAACGAAGGCCCGGTCGCAAGCACGGCAACCATTCATTCGCGGGCAACGTTAACCACCGGGGCATTATCGATCGGGGGAGCAACTGGCGCGCTCGGCACGATTACTGTCTCGGATAGCGGCACAACAGTGCAGGCCGACAGTGTCTTGATCGGCGGCTTCAATTCGGCAATATACGGTGGAACGGCCACGCTCACGGTGAACGGAAGTTCCCAAGTTACGGCCTCGCAAAGTACCGATTTCTTTACCTCAACCAGCACGCTCGATATCGAAAAAGCAACCTACACGACCGCGCGACTGGGCACGTTCGATAACGCAGTGCCGCTCATTCAACTAGCAAACCTGTCCCCCAGCAGCCCCGCCCTGACGATCAACAATTCGGATGTGAACACCACCGAAACGTATGCCGGGACGATCACCGATGGCACGACCGGATCCGGTGGAATCCTGAAAACCGGCGCCGGAACGCAGATTTTCGCCGGCCATAGCAGCTACACGGGCGGCACGACAATCAGCGCGGGAACACTACAGACGGGCGGCAGTGACGCACTGCCCACCACTGGCCCAATCACGATCAACGGAGGCACGCTCGATTTGGGCGCGAATTCGGAGCATGTAGGCGCGGTTACTCTCGCGAGCGGCGCGATATCCGGAGCTACCGGTTCGTCCCTGCTGCCGACCTCCATGACGATCAGTGGAGGGACGGTTAATGTTCCCATATTCGCAAGCGGAGGAGTTACGAAGCAAGGCTCAAGTGTCGTAACCGCCCCGGCTTCAATCAGTGCTGACACACTGACCGTATCGGCAGGAGTTTTGAACGCGCAAGGCGGAATAAATGCCAATACTTCGGTCTCGAATGGAGCGCAGCTGCAGCTCCGCGGCAGCGTTAGCGGCGGCTTATCAACCGCCGCGGGCGGCGTCGTCACGCTGCTAGGCTCGGCGGTGATCACCGGCACGGTGACCATTAACGGCACGCTCGAAGTGGTCAGCCAGACCGCTGTGTTCCCAACGGGCGACAGCCCGCAAGTGGCGTCGACGACCATCGCAGGTGGGCTGATTTCAGCGGGTGACGCCTACGCAGTGGGCACGTTATCGGGCTTTGGCACGGTCGCAGCACCGATTAGCAACGCCTCAGGGTCTGCAACGCCTTCGATCAATGCCACGACCGGGACGCTCGCGCTCGGAACTTATTCAGCGGCTGATAGCCTCGCCACCTACACCGGCGCACTAAACGCCGGCAGCGCACAACTGAATTTGGCCAGCTCCGGTTACACGAGTATTGCCGGAAGCGCATCGATCGCCGGCGGCGCCATCGGCTCGATCAACGGCGTGCGCGTGAAAAGTGGAAAAACACTCTCCGGATTCGGCTCGGTGAACGGCCCGCTCGACAACCAAGGCACCGTCACCGGGGGCACCGCCAGCAATGTGCTCCACCTCACTGGCAAAGTCACTGGCCCAGGCAGCTTCACACAAAACGTGAGCTTCGAGGGAAGTTACAGCCCGGGCAACAGCCCTGCGTCCGTATCATTTGACGCTACGACATTGGCCTCAACCAACCAACTGCTCATGGAGATCGGCGGGACGACCGCAGGCACCCAGTTCGACCACATTACGGCGACCGGTACACTAACACTCGGCGGCGCGCTCAACGTATCACTAATCAACGCTTTCACCCCTGCGGCCGGCCAATCGTTCGACCTGCTCGATTTCAATCCTGGCAGCTTGAGCGGCACGTTCTCATCGATCAATCTGCCAAGCTTGTCGGCGGGGCTGCAATGGAACGCCAGCCAACTTTACTCCACCGGAGCGATAAGCGTGAATATTCTCGGCGACTACAACGGCAACGGTGTCGTCGATGCGGCCGATTATGTCGTCTACCGCGCCACGCTCGGAACAAGCGGCGCCGCGCTCGCGGCCGACGGAAATCAGAATGGCGTAATCGATGCCGGCGACTACGATGTATTCCGCGCCAACTTCGGCCATCAGGCCGGCAGCGGCGCTGGAGCTCAATTCAGTGCTCCAGTCCCGGAACCGGCGTCGCTGGCACTTGCTACGGGCGTCGTGTTTGCGATCGCAGGGATTCGCCGTCGGCCGGCGCCTACGAACTAGTCATTCGCCTCGCCAGCAGCGCCGAAAAAGTGCCCGCGCCCGTTCCAGTGCTGCGCATGGGATCATTGGCATCGACGTTGCCCAATTGGTTGGTCTGCTCGCTTTAAGAGAGGATTCGAATCGCCAGCGATCGATTTATCCAGTCCGGCGAATCAGCAGATAGATAACGATCGCGTTCAAGTGAGATGCAGCGATGCGTTTCCGCCGGCAAAATACTTCGCAGAGAATAGCGCAAGTGCCGCGCCGAAAAAGAAGAGTGACCCCAACGGGACTCGAACCCGTGTTACCGGCGTGAAAGGCCGGTGTCCTAGACCGCTAGACGATGGGGCCAGCGCAAACCACCTCGAAATCGCCGACAGAATTCTGCGACGATCCCACCACCGAACTGCCATTAGCAACCGGCGGTGTAGGCGGCAAATCGCTAAAGCCGATTTAGCTGTATATGGTTACGGCTGCGCATCGTCAAGCCACTTGGCTTACGTTGCGATGCGTCACATCCGCTCAAGCCGCGAAAGTCATCTACAGAACTACGCGCGGTCTGTCTCCAGACCGTCGCAGCAACACGAAATGCTAGCAGAGTTGAACGCCGCTGAGAAGCTAATAGAAGAGAAGTAATAAGTTGGGATGGTAAACCAACTTAATGCTAAGTGGCCGCATTCGATCCGTCGTTTTGCGCGAGCGACGATTCATCCGGCTTCTGTTGATTTCGACGGATGGCTTCGTAAACTTCATTACGATGCACGGGCACTTCCTTCGGTGCTTCTACGCCGAGCCGCACCTTGTCGCCCCGAATCTCGACGACGACGATCGTAATATCATCGTTGATGATGATGCTCTCGTTCTTTTTCCGTGATAGAACTAACATGCGCGATTCCTTCCAGAGGGCTCGTCCGTTCGTTCGGCGCCGCTTGTTGTCTGCCGACTGCGTACGATGTTCCGCGGCCCACGGCCCAACAAAAACCCGGAACGTCGCCGCCTAATCCGTAGACGACCCCTTCAATCCACTCTACGTGGTCCCGGGGCCTAGTCAAGGAAAGTAGAGCCATATTTGGCCTGGTTTTAGCCACCATTGCTGGCAATTGGCACGGAATTTGGGGTAATGCGACCGTTTCTCAGCCGCGATTCCCGGCACGACCCAGTAAACCCTCTCGACGCGTTCCTTCGCTAACTCCTTTCCAGCACTCAGGATAAATTCGAACTCCCTGGGCCTCCCCATCGCCGAGGTAGGCAAGCTTCGCCCGTGTCACGAGTCTTGGAGGCTTGCAATTCGTAGAACACTTGCAGATTCCCTTTTCACTCAATTAAAAGCGCTCAAACACGACATTTTGGCGATGAAACCACGCCACCCGTCGTAGCCCTGCTCGTGAAGCGTATCTGCTTCAAATGCGCGATTGCAACGCCCCGCATCAACCAGCGCTTGGTTGCTAAGGAACTCGGCATCACCGGAACCTCCGGCCATAACGCCGATTCAGTTTCCGCGAGCCTCAATCTGATTTATTTTCACGACCGGCGCCAAGCAACTACGGCGACCCACCACTGGTTCCCCGCGCATCTAAATCATCCTGTGCGTAGGCACTCGCTTAACATTGGCTCGCTCAAATCGATCGCTTCATGCTTTTTTGCCGGTTGCAGATCGTTCTGCCAACCTCGTATAATCGACGCCGACACTTCAACTTGCGAACATTGCTCGTCGCCGCCACGCAAACGTTCTGGCGCGACTGTCGCACACTTTGCAGCCAAATGTTCGCCGTTTCGTTAGGAATCGTTTCGGCCCAATGATCAACGGACTTAAGGCTGTTTGGCCCTGGCTGGGCAATGTCGTCGATACGGTCCACACCGTTTCTCGCGGCATGTGGATCACGTTTCGAACGTGGATCAAGACCTACCGCCCGGAACGCAAAACTTTTACCGAGCATTTCGAATATCCCGAACTGCCTGTTCCCGTCGCCGCGCGCTATCGCGGCTTTCATCGCTTCGATCTCACCACCTGCATTTCGTGCGATCAATGCGCAAAGGCCTGCCCCGTTGATTGCATTTACATCGGCAAAGAGCGCGTCGAAAACGGAAAGGGTTTTAAGATCACCGGCTACACGATTGACTACACCAAGTGCATGTTCTGTGCACTTTGCGTGGAGCCCTGCCCCGTCGATTGCATTTTCATGGGCGCGACGCACGACCTGAGCTGCTACAGCCGCGATGGTTGCATCGTCGATTTTTCCCGCATGCCGCTCGATGTGGCCTGGGGCCGTGCCACGCTCAATCCCACTGCTGTTGCCGATTCAAAAGTAATCACCGAACCCGTCCACGGCGGACCAAATCAATAAAGCTGATAGCTAAGAGCTAACGGCTAAAAGATATTCACCATGTCCACACCCATCGCAATCGCCGCATACGTCGCGTTGTTCGCGCTGGTGGGCTTTGTGTTCCTGTTTTCCAATCTCGTTCTCGGCTGGCTTGTGCGGCCGCGGCTGCCAAACGTTGAAAAACTCGAAATCTACGAATGCGGTGAACCGACGATCGGTTCCAGCTTCGTGCAATTCGATTTGCGGTTTTACGTCGTCGCACTCCTGTTCATCATTTTCGACGTGGAAGTGGCGTTTTTCTTCCCCTGGGCAACCGTATTCGGCAAAGTCACGCAGATCGCAGCCGGTCCGCCGGCGACTGTCTCCGCAAGCGACCTCACTGGGCCCGCAACAACGGCTGCTCATTTGCGCGAGCTCGGTTTGAAGGACTCGCCTAACGCCCCATCCGTCGATAGCCCCGAGCTGCGCCAATCCGCCCGCGACCTCGCGCTCACGTCGTTTGCCGATATCGGCGCGTTTTTCGCCGTCTTGCTCGTGGGCTTTGCCTACGTTTGGAAACGCGGCGATCTGGATTGGGTGCGAGCCATCACGCGCGAAAAGCCACAGCCAGCAAAACGGCCGCCGACGCCCCGCGCGCTCGAACCAAGTCAATCGATCTTGTCCGCTTAATCTCCACGGTTTCACGTCATGGCTGGTCCCACGCTCGTCGACCAATTGAAGACCAAGTTCGGCGAAAAAATTTCCGGCGCGAACTTGGAGAATATCGATCCTTGGATCGAAATCTCCCCGGATGGTTTGTTGGAGGTGTGCCGTCACCTGCGTGATGAGCCGTCGCTCGCATTCGACTATCTGAGCTGCATCTCAGGCGTCGACTACCTGCATACCGACGAAAAGAAAGCCGCCAAAAGCGAATGGCAACCACACACCGAGGTCGTCTACCATCTCTACAGCATGAAGCATAAGCACAGCCTCGTGCTCAAGGTGATGCTGCCGCGCTGGCGAGATAACGAACCAGGTGAACTTCCCGAAGTTCCGACCGTCTCGCACCTGTGGAGCACCGCCGACTGGCACGAGCGCGAGGTGTACGACCTCTCGGGCGTCTACTTCACCGGGCACCCAAATCTCCGCCGCATCCTCTGCCCCGAAGACTGGGTCGGCCATCCGCTTCGCAAAGATTATCAAATGCCACTGGAATACCACGGCATTCGGGGGAGATAAATCATGGCAAGTGCTGTTGAAGATCCACGCATCATCGAATTCGACGTCCGCACGGACGAAATGCTCATCAACATGGGCCCTCAGCACCCCAGCACGCACGGCGTGCTCCGCCTCGTGCTGCGGACCGATGGCGAAATCGTCTCCGAAGTGGTGCCCCACATCGGCTACCTGCATCGCTGCGCGGAGAAGATTGGCGAAAACCTCACGCCGCGCCAGTGGATCCCTTACACCGACCGCATGGACTACCTGGCCGGCATGAACATGAATCTCGGCTGGGCGATGGCCGTCGAGAAGCTCGTGGGCTACCGCGTGCCCGAGCGCGGCCGGCATCTTCGCGTGCTCATCTCCGAGCTCAATCGCATTGCGAGCCATCTGGTGGGCATGGGCGCCTACGGCCTAGACCTCGGCACGTTCAGCCCGTTCCTGTATGCCTTCCGCGAACGCGAGAAAATCCTCGATCTGTTCGAAGAAGCATGCGGTGCCCGCCTCACGTACAGCTACCTTACACCCGGCGGCGCGACCGCCGACCTGCCCCGCGGCTGGTTAAAGAAGTGCGAAGATTTCCTCGACCAGTTCGTACCGCTTATCGACGAATACCACACGCTCCTCACAACCAACTCGATCTTCGTGAAGCGCACCGCCGGCATCGGGATCATGTCGCCCGACATGGCCATCGATTTTGGAACCAGCGGCCCGGTGCTTCGCGGCAGCGGCATCGACCACGACATGCGGCGCGACGGCGAAGAAATCTACACCTCGATGTACGAGGGCTACGCCTTCGAAGTCGTCTGCGAACGCGATGGCCACTACCCACGCGACCACGCCTATCCCGCCGTCCCGCACGAAGCTGTGCTCGGCGACTGCTGGCATCGCTTCTACGTGCGGATGCTCGAAGTCGTGCAAAGCGTCGACCTGTGCCGTCAGGCCATCGACCGCTACAGCACTTCTACGGGCAGCTACGGCGAACCGATGAAGCTGACCGCCAAACTCCCCAAGGGCGAGTGCTACCTCGAAACCGAAGCCCCCAAAGGCCAGATGGGCTTCTACCTCGTGAGTTCCGGCGACGCCATCCCGTGGCGAGTTCGCGCTCGCAGCAGCAGCTTCTGCAATCTCTCCGTGACAAACACGCTTTGCAAAGGCTGTCTGATTGCCGACATCCCAGCGATCGTCGGCTCGCTCGATATTGTTATGGGTGAGATCGACCGCTAACCGGCCCGTCGCGTTTCACGAGCGCCCTATCGGCTTCGACCATGAGCCGCACGAGCTCGTCGAACGCAACGGATGGTTTCCACCCAAGCCGCTCGCGCGCAAACGCCGAGTCGCCCTGCATCAGGTCAACCTCCGCCGGCCGGAAATACCGCGCATCGATTCGCACCCGCTCGATGCCCTTCGCATCCACGCCGACTTCCTTCAGTCCCTCTCCTCGCCATGTGATCGGCATATCGACCAATTTAAATGCCAACTCGCAGAACTCGCGTACCGAGTGTGCTTCCCCGGTGGCGATCACATAATCATCCGCATGGTCCGCCTGCAGCATCATCCACATGGCCTGCACGTAGTCGCCCGCGAACCCCCAATCGCGCCGTGCTTCCAGGTTCCCCAGATACATACCTTCCTGCATCCCGGCCTGAATCCGCGCGACTGCCCGCGTTATTTTCCGCGTGACGAACGTCTCGCCTCGCCGCGGCGATTCATGATTGAACATGATCCCGTTCACCGCGAACATGCCGTATGACTCGCGATAGTTCCGCGTTGCCGCGAACGCAAATGCCTTCGCGCACGCATACGGGCTCCGCGGGTAAAACGGCGTCCGCTCCGTCTGCGGCGTCTCCACCGCCTTGCCGTACATCTCCGAGGATGAGGCCTGATAAAACCGGCACTTCAAATCACTCTCGCGGATTGCTTCTAAGAGCCGAATACACCCCAGCCCAGTGATCTCGGACGTGTACTCCGGAATATCGAAGCTCACGCGCACGTGCGACTGTGCCCCGAGATTGTAAATCTCATCTGGCCGAATCGTCTTCACCAGCTGATCGAGCGACGATCCATCCGCCAAATCGCCGTAAACTAGCCGCAGCCGTACATCGTCATCGTGCGGGTCCTGATAGATATGATCGATGCGGCTCGTATTGAACGACGACGACCGCCGCACCATGCCATAGACTTCGTACCCCTTCGCCAGCAGCAGTTCAGCCAAATAAGAGCCGTCTTGCCCCGTGATGCCCGTTACGAGGGCACGTTTGCCATTCTTTGCAGGGTAGGAAGACGTCATCGAGCGCTAAATCTTGTTCTATGCAGTGGTCTCAAGCACAGGCGCTAAGACCTTGTCCTAAAATCTAGCATAATCGCTTTGCGTCTTCGCGCCTCCGCGTCAGATCTTCCCCTTTTACCGCCCGCTTGCGGGCACTTCGAGCTCCGTGCGCAGGCTTTCGAGTTCCGCCGTCAACGCAGTCTGCAACTTCTGACAATCCGCCTGACCGTAGACGTTCGTCATTTCGTGCGGATCTTCATCGAGATTGTACAATTCCCACTCGTTAAGCGTGTAAAAGTGGATTAGCTTCGCATGCCCGGTCGTGACCCCTTCATGCTTCGCCACGTGGTGGTCTGCGTCCTTGTCTTCGTAGAAATGATAGTAAAACGACCGTCGCCACTCGTCCGGCGTCTTGCCTTTTAACACCGGTACGATGCTATGCCCTTGCATTTCCTTGGGCACATCGACTCCGGCCGCTTCGAGAAACGTCGGCGCGAAGTCGACATTCGAAACGATGTCCCCATCGACACTCCCCGGCTTGATCGTCCCCGGCCAACGAATCACCAAGGGCGTCCGCAGCGATTCCTCATACATAAATCGCTTGTCGAACCACCCGTGCTCGCCCATGTAGAATCCCTGATCGCTCGTGTAAACGACGATCGTATTTTTCGCCAAGCCGCTGTCGTCCAAGTACTTCAGCAACTGCCCCACGCTGTCGTCGACCGACTCGATGCACCGCAAATAATCCTTCATGTACTGCTGATAAAACCACCGTTTGCGATCGTCACCCTTCGGTCCGGCCTCATCGAACTTACCTAGCCGCGGATCGACGAGCTTCTCCCACACCGCTTTGTCCGAATCGCTCATGCGGTTGTATAGCTGCTTTTGCGCCGCGCTGCCCGCTTTCCAAAGCTTTAAGTCGACCGCCGGATTCATCTGGTCAATCCGCATATCGGCCTTATGAGCGGCCGTACCACGTGTTGAGTAATCATCAAACAACGTCGGCGGTTCGACGAACTTTTCATCCTCGCGGTTCCCCAGCTTGCTCGGCGCCGGCTCCCAGGGCCGATGCGGCGCCTTGTGCTGCACCATCAGCACAAACGGTCGCTTCGGGTCGCGCTTCTTTTGAAGCCAATCAAGCGCCTCGTTGGTAATGATTTCAGTGACATACCCCGGCACCGGCCGCTTTCCCTCAGCCGTGATCAAATCCGGCCGATAGTACTGCCCCTGCCCCTGCAGAATCTCCCAGAAGTCAAACCCCGTCGGCTCGCTCTCCAGGTGCCACTTTCCGATGATCGCCGTCTGATATCCGGCCTGCTTCAGCAGCTTCGGAAACGTCACTTGGCTACCGTCGAACGGTTTATGCGACGTGTTATCGTAAAACCCGTTCTTATGACTGTACTTGCCCGTCAGAATCACGGCCCGACTCGGCCCGCACAACGAGTTCGTCACATAACACCGATCGAACCGCATGCCTTCCTTGGCGATGCGATCGATATTCGGCGTCTGGTTGCGGCTCCCGTCATAAGCGCTGATCGCCTGATAGGCGTGATCATCGCTCATGATGAACAGAATATTGGGCCGGTCGCTTTGAGTGGCTGCATCAGCCGCCAGCGAAGAGATTCCGACGGAAGAAATCAAAAGCCAGCACAGTAAGCAGAGTCGGCTCATCGTTGTGAAAACAGAAGTGGCCACAAAAACTCACAAAGAGTCACAAAAACTTTTTGCGACTTTTCGTGCCTTTTTGTGGCCTTCGTTTGAATCGATCATCGAGTGCCGCTGGAGGGAGTTGAACCCCCACTCACTTGCGTGAACATGGACCTGAACCATGCGCGTCTGCCAATTCCGCCACAGCGGCTCGAAGCAGCGATTGTAGCAAAGTCGGAAGCCGTTAGCTATTAGCCATTAGATCGTCGCCCATCAGTTGTATGCTCGGCTAAATGCTAAGAGCTAACGGCCAATAGCTCTCAACAAAAAACCGCCGCGGCAGATCACTCCACCGCGGCGGCTGTTGCTAACTAAATATGCAGATCACGCTCATTGAGCGCTATCCACTTCACGACCATTGCGGGTGATCATGTGGAGATACACGTCCGCATTCACGTTGTCATTCACAGAGGTCGAGTGACCATCCGCATATCCGTGGATCACGATACTCGGGTGCCGACTACTAGGACCCCAAACTCGAACCACCGGCGAGCCACCGCCATGGATATCCGTTTTCTCATAGTACTTCGTAGTGGTACCCTTCGTATCACCCTTGTTGAGTGCGGTATCGCAACCCGAAGGGCAAGTCCAGAAGATCGTCGTCTGGTTCGCAATATTGCTGCCTGTGGGAGCAGTACCTTGCGGCCAAGCGCCGACCGCGTACGACGCCAAACCGCTATACCAAGAGCTTCTGGATTCCTCACGAGTTTCCGAGATCAGAGCCACTTTCGAGGTTCCATCGGATAGGCTCTGGAATCCCAAGCCTTTCTTTTGGATGACGGCGCCCACAAGCCCTGGGAATGGCAAACCGCCATTTCCACAGTACGCGCCCGTGCATCCGGTCGTGGCGGGATTCCCTGCCGTCGATGGCAGACCGCTCGCCAAATTGTTTGCCGGGGCCGCCAAGTAATGCGTTGAGGCAAGCGCTACATAATTACCGGACCCGACTTTACCCGTACCATCTGGAGAGGCGGGCAGCGCGGAACCGAAATTCGCAACCGGCTGATCGTCTTCGCCCGGGAAGCTTGGGCAAACAAGCCCAGGGACTTTCGTCGCCCAGATGTATGGGTTCGTCGTGTTTGCAGCACTACCAGGTTGCTGGGTGGCGCCAGCGGCACCCTTTGCAAACGCGGCGTCTTGCAATTTTCCATATCGCGTGGGCGGCGAACCGCTGCCGACCGACTGCGTGATCTTGTCGTACATCACCGATTCTTCCATGAACGGCAGAATCTGAACGATCCAGCTATAGCCGTCGCCACTTTGACCCGGTGACCAATTGGTGAAACTCGTAGCGCTAGGACTACCAGTCCCAAGCGTGCCGTAGGACACGGGCGAGGCAGTACTTGCACCGCCCGTCAGCATCGGCGCCGTCGAGGCCAACGGCAAAGCCAGCCGCGTGTCGTGGTGATTTTGCAACGCGATCAACAATTGCTTGAAGTTATTCAAGCACTGATTGCGTCGAGCCGCTTCACGCGCGGCCTGAATTGCTGGTAGCAAGAGCGCCACCAAGATGCCGATGATCGCGATGACCACCAGCAGCTCGACGAGGGTAAACCCCCGCCTCTCTCTGCGAATCGCTTCCATAACCAAACTCCTTAAAACAATGAAACGAAAATGAAGATGAAACAGAAAAATCGTTGGCCGAATCCGGCCCACGCGTCTTCCTTCGTCACCTGCCCCACTAAAAACGAATAACGAATATGCGGCAGACGATCCGCCCCGACCTTTAGAATCGGCGTTTCAGAAAGCCGCCCTCTTACAAAAACCCAAGGAGCCGAACCACAGCGCAGTGCATCCACAGCCCGGCCCAAGTTTATAACCAGAGTCTACGCTGCCAGCATCCAACCTGTCAATCAAAACCCCTGTATTCTTAAGCGTTCCACACCCGCCCCGCATCCGCCATCGCGCGCTCCAACCCGTTTGGCGCGCCGTGCTTGCTTGCCGCGTCTCCACCACCCAACTTGACGCCGCCCCACAACCAGCCAGAATTCCTAATTAATCCTACAGCAACCCCTCCTGACCACTCCTTACGCCGCCCCCGACATCCTTTCGGACCACCCACGTGAACCCCCAGGTCGAAGCCGTCTTGGCCCCAGCCCGTGCCGGAAAAACGCACGACCTGCTCCTCCGTTATCTGACAGCCCTCCGTGCCGCCCCCATCACGGGTGCTGGCCGCTGCCTGTGGCTCGCCCCCACCGCCCGCACTGCCGCCTCCGTTCGCGATGCCCTCGCCACCCACGGAGACGCCTTCCTCGCCCCCGGCGTCACGACCTTTGACGCTCTTTCCAAAGACATTCTTTTCGCCGCCGGCTGCCGAATTCGACCGATCTCATCCGTCGTCGAGCGCGAGCTGCTTCGCCGTACCGTCCGCCGCGCGTTGGATGCCGACCAACTAAAGTTCTTTGCCGATGCCGCACGCCGCCCCGGATTCATCGACCTGCTCACCGAGTACATCCGCGAACTGCGGCGGCGCGATATCCGCCCCGACGCTTGCGAACGCGTCGCCGCCACACGGGGCCAACCCGTCGAACGCCGCGAGCTGGCCCACCTCTACGCCGACTACGATCGCCAGCTCGCCGAACACAACCTGTGCGATGCCGAAGGCGTTCACTGGGCAGCCCGCGACGCCCTAACCGCCGGCCCCTGCGCCCACTTCGCCAAGCTCGCCCTCATCGTCGTCGACGGCTTCACCGATTTCACGCGGATCGAGTCCGACTTGCTGCAACTCCTCGCGCGTCGCGCCGAACACATGTCAGTTTCGCTCCCCACGGACCTCGCGCCCCACGACGGCCGCGCCGATCTCTTCGCAAAAACCCTCGCGACACTGGCCGAGCTCAAGCAGCGATATCCTCAACTCAGGGAACGCCGACTTCCGCCCCAGCCTGCAAAAAATCCTGCGCTAGACCACATCGCTCAGCATATTTTTCGCTATCCGCAGGTCGAACCGAACGAGAAGGCAATCGACGCGTTATCCAGCATCCACATCATCGAAGCAGCCAGCGTCCAGGACGAAATCGCCCAACTTGCGCACCGCATCAAGAAACGTCTTGTCGACAACAATCCCAATGACATCCTCGTCATCTTCCGCTCTCTTCCCGACGTCGCCACGCGCATCGAGGAGACTTTCGCCCGCCATGGCGTCCCGTTCGCCCTCGAATCCAGACCTCGCATCGCAAGTTCTCCTTTCTTTCAAGCGCTGACTTCGCTCCTGCAACTT
>JABDGM010000077.1 GCA_013286045.1 Planctomycetota bacterium
GGCGCCTATCGCGATTGTGGCGCGGGCTTCGCCACGCTCGGTAAACGGCTTGGCAGACACATTGCCGGCCGACCGCTTTGCTTGTTCTACGACGGTGAGTTCCGCGACGGCGATGCCAACTTCGAGCCCTGTTTTCCAATCCGCAAAGCGCCGGCTAAGACGACGGATGGTATCGCCGTCCGCGAACTGCCGGGGGGACGCTGTCTTACATTGATCCATCTCGGACCGTACGAGGAGTTGAGTCGGTCGTATGCTCGCCTGCTGGAGCACACCAAAAAGTCTGGCTACCAAATTTCATTGCCGACGCGGGAGGTTTATCATAAAGGACCCGGAATGTTCTTTCGCGGCAATCCCCGAAAATACGTCACCGAGATCCAACTACCGATCGAAACTTAATGAGCAAAGCGAAACCCAAACGAACATGGCGCGACAAGCTTGCCGATAGCAAGGACTTGCCAAAAGTGGCGAAGATCGATGCGAAGCAATCCAAGCGGTGGGGAACAGGCACGTTTGTCATTCCTGCCCCGCTGAAAGTCGACGAATTAATGAAGACCATTCGTCGCGGCAAGGTCACCCACGACCGATGCTTCGCCGGGCGCTTGCTGCGCAGCACGGCACGACGATCGCCTGCCCGCTGACGACTGGTATCTTCGCCTGGATCGCGGCTCAGGCAGCGGATGAGGAAGAGCAAGCGGGGCGAAAGCGCATCACGCCATATTCGCGGACGCTTAAAACCGGCGGTGAGTTGAATCCGAAATATCCCGGCGGAATTAGAAACGTACGTTCGCGCCTCATGGCGGAAGGCCACCGCGTCGTCAAAAAAGGGAATTGCTTCTTTGTCGCCGAATTCGAACAATCGCTGACCGAGCCCAGGTCCAAGTAGCGAGCGTTGCGACTGCGGTTCTGCGCGCGTCTCGAAATCAGACGAACGTCTCGGTTTGAGACCAGGGTCTGAGCAACGCGCTCCAGTAGCACGGACTAAATCGCCGGCGCTGATGGAAAGAGGCCGTAAAATGAGCGGTTTCCAAGCCGCGGGCACATTCGTTCTGCCCCGCATGGCCGATGGCACGCCCATTGCTTTGCTACAGCCTAGTCAATGTCGCCAATCGACGCGGTCAAAGGCCGCATTGAACGAGTAGGATGCGAAGTGTTTCTCTCTTGCCTCTCCGCCAGGTCGCTGAGGCGACCATGCAGCAGCCGGACTACCCGCCGGCTGCTGCCTTTTTCTTCTGCATTCGAACACACCCGTTCGCGAACGGGAGATGCTCGGCCGCTTCGTGCCGCCGACTCACTGGCTCGCGCGCTCATGTGTTGGACGACGCAGACGTCAAAGCCAGCCGAGGCGTTTTGCACCGTGCCGCAAGGAGTGCGGCGGGCCACCGAAGGTCGATGCGCGCAATCGGGGCGCTTCGCGACGTAAGACAAACTCAGACGTCGAACTTGATGCCCTGGGCCAGTGGAAGGTCGTTTGAATAGTTAATAGTGCTTGTGACGCGCCGCATATAAGCTTTCCACGAGTCGCTTCCCGACTCGCGGCCGCCACCCGTTTCCTTTTCGCCACCAAAGGCGCCGCCTATTTCCGCGCCACTTGTGCCGACGTTGACGTTCACGATGCCGCAATCGGACCCAATGGCCGATGTGAATCGCTCTGCTTCCTGAACATCCCGCGTTAGGATTGCCGACGACAATCCTTGCGGCACGTTGTTGTGAACGCGAATGGCTTCATCCAATTCGCGGTAGGTCATGAAATACAGAATCGGCGCGAAAGTCTCCTGTTGGACTATCGCGGCATCCGGTGCGATTTCGACGATAGCGGGCCGGACATAGAACCCACCTTTCGGAACGCGTTCCAATACTCGCTCGCCGCCGTGCACTTTTCCGCCTTGCTCGCGGGCCGAAGATAACGCGGCCTGCATGGCGTCGAACGCCCGCTGATCGACGAGCGGCCCCACCAGCACACCATTTTGCGTCGGGTCGCCAATCGGGAGCTGTTTGTACGCGGCAAGAACCCGATCTCGCAGATCGGCGGCGATGGATTCATGCACGATAAGCCGTCTCAACGAGGTGCAGCGCTGGCCGCAAGTTCCGGCCGCCGCAAACACGATGGAGCGCACTGCAAGCTGCAAATCGGCCGATGGGGCCACAATCATCCCATTATTTCCGCCAAGCTCGAGGAGAGAGCGGCCTAGCCGCGCCGCGACGGTTCGCGCGACCGCACGTCCCATCGGGACGCTACCGGTGGCCGAGATGAGTGGCAGCTTTGGCGATTTGCTAATCGCCTGACCGACGTCGACGCCGCCAACTACGAGGGACGACAGATCTTGCCGTATCGACATTTCATCGGCAACTTTTTGAAAAATCCGCTGACAGGCGATCGCGCAAAGTGGCGTCTTCTCGGAGGGCTTCCACACGATCGGGTCGCCGCACATTAAGCCAATCATTGCGTTCCACGCCCATACGGCAACGGGAAAATTGAACGCCGAGATCACCCCGACCGGCCCGAGCGGATGCCAGTATTCCGTAAGCCGGTGTCCGGGTCGTTCGCTGGCAATCGTCTTTCCGTACAGTTGCCGGCTAAGTCCCACAGCGAAATCGCAGATATCGATGATTTCCTGAACCTCGCCGCGACCTTCTGGAAGGATTTTTCCGACTTCCCATGCCACCAGCGTGGCCAGCGGTTCTTTCCGAGCGCGGAATTCGTTGCCAAGCCGGCGAACGAACTCGCCGCGTACCGGTGCAGGGGTTTCGCGCCACGTTTCAAACGCATTGACGGCACCTTCGATCGCATGCTCGGCCTGTTCGGCGGCGGCCATCTTAAATTCCGCGAGAACGCTGCCGTCAACCGGCGAGCGAACGGTCAATTTTTCGCCAGTGCCCGGAATCCATTGGGGACCAATCGAAACCGCGTGCAAATCGCCCGAAAGCTCGAGCTCTTTCAGCGCATTTTCCAGTTCACGATCCATCAATCTTCCTCACCTAACACGCCGGCGCTGAATTTGGTCGCCATCTGCGATTCGTAATACTGGCCAAAGCGGTTACCCAGGAATGCTTCCATCGTCACGTCTTCTTGCTTGGCCAATCCCTTGCGCCGCAATTTGCCGGCCACGTGCAGGTCGAGAACCGCACAAATTCCCGCAGCTGTCGTAATCTGAATTGCACTCCACAGCTCATCGCCGATTTTTTGATGATAGATTTTACGCGCGTCGCTCTTTTGGACGAGCAGTCCCTTCCGCCAGCCCGTCACGGTACAGAACGTTACGACGACGTCCTGGAACGTCACCGGCACCGCCCGCTCCAAAATCTCCTTGAATTGCTCGCGATATTCATTCATCCGCAATTCATCGATCATCATCTTCATAAGATCGCGGTGTCCGACGTATCGCACTGTCTTGTAATTCAGCTCGCGAACTTTGCCTGCGAGCGTATCGCAAAGCGTTCCCAACCCGCCGCTCGTGTTGAACGCCTCGTAACGTACGCCGTCCAGTGAGAAATTTTCCAAGCCTTCGAGCGGTAGCATGTCGATTTTACGCCCACCATGGATCGCTTCGCACGGATTGCAATATTCGTTGATGAGGCCGTCCGTCGACCAGGTGAGATTATATTTCAGTTCGCCAGTCGGAAATTGTGGTAACGCACCGACACGCATTTTGACCGTTTCGATCTTGTCGAACCAATTGATGAGATCATAAGCCACGATCGAAATAAACCCTGGGGCGAGCCCGCACTGCGGCATAAAAATTTGCCCGTCGGCGGAACTCTCTGCAATGGATGCCACCGCATCGCTCGTCGCCACGTCTTCCGTCAAATCGAAGTAGCTCGCCCCGCTGGTGAGCGCCGCCCGTGCCACAGCCGGGTTATGGTGAAAACTCAACGCCGAAAGGACCGTATCGCGACCTTCAAGTGCCGAAGCTAAATCGGTCGCACTTGTCGCATCCACGCGGCGGACTTTCGCTCCGGTCAAACCCGCAATCCGGTCGAGCGCCGGCTCGCTAACGTCGCCAACGAGCACGTCATAATCGCCACTGTCCATCAAAAACCGGGCGATCATGCGGCCAATCTTGCCGGCGCCCAAAACCAAAACGCGATGCATAAATAAGCGGGGGGGAAGGGGGTGGGAGTTAAGGGGTGCCCTGCAAAGAGCGACAGCTTGTCAGTATAATTGAAAAAGTGCTCGTTTTCTGCGCCTCGCATTGCGGAGCTTCGAACATGTCGACTGTGTACGATGACGTCGCCGATCAAACCGACAATTTCGATTGGAAGATCCAACCTCTTGCCGCGATTTGGGTCACCCGAGCGATCGAAGCTCTCTCCGCACGCAACCCCGTGATCGCCCGTCTTGCCAATGAATTGCGCACGCACACCGGCACGCGGCTTGTCGACTGGGTCGACCACTTGGCACTCTGCGATAGCGATTCGCTCGGCCTAATCGGTGAGCTCGCCGATGTCGGCTATCAATGTGAGTCTCAAGACGACCACACTGTGTGGCGGCACACGCTGGGGATGTTTCCGCCGGTCATTGTCAACTGCGGGCGCACCGGCATCGCAATTCGCTGCGAGTGTATCGAGGCCTGCATCATGGCATTGCCGCCCATTCTGGGCATCAAACGCGTCGACGCCGAGCAAATCATCGGCGTCCGCGGCGGCACGTATCGTCATGTACTGCTCGATGGCCATACTGACGCCGCCCTCTGGGCCGTTGAACGCCACGGCTATAACCAATTTGGATCTCCTCACGCTTCGGCCGAGCAAATCGCCGCGGCGAGAAAACACTTGGATGCGTTCCGAGCTCGCGAGCGCGAGTTCGACAGACCGGAAGATGGATTCGCCGCCACTCGCCCGCTATTCCAAGCCGCGGCCAAAGAAATTGGAGCCGATTGGGCTTGCGACCTGTTCTTTCAAGCCGAACGCGAGTACTGGCAACAGCGCAATCATGCTGGCGAAGTGCAATACGAGCGGCAGAACCGGCTCGGCCTCGGTTGGGCGAACCACGATCATCACACATACCGTTCAAGCCGCGCTGCATTTCCGCACTTGATCTCGACGCTCGAAATGATGGGCTTCCAATGCCGCGAGCGGTTTTACGCGGGACGCGAGGCTGGCTGGGGAGCACAAGTCATCGAACAACCCCAAGCGCGGGTCGTCATTTTCGCCGATGTCGACCTCTCGCCCGAAGAAGTTGCCAACGACTTCGCTCATCAGCCGTTGGCCGACCGCGACCACCTCGGCACCGTCGGCCTATGGTGTGAACTGCACGGCGAGGCATTCTTGCAAGCCGGAATGCATCACCTGGAAGCGCAATTCGATTTCGACGCCTCCCGCGACCAACTCGCTGCCGCCGGAGTCGAGACGATGGCTCCGTTCACCTACTTCCCACATTTGAAGCAGGCGTTCACGAAAGGCGAAGTCTGGCAGATTAACCCAAAGCGTTGCGAGCGTTTGCTCTGCCAAGGTCTCATCACGCCCGAACAGTGTGATCGATTCCGCCACGACGGCGCCATCGGTTCGCACCTGGAAATCCTTGAGCGCAACGACGGCTACAAGGGCTTCAACCAGACGGGCATCAGCGAGATTATCACGCGCACCGATCCCCGCCGGATGCAAGTTGCAAAGTAGCTCGCCTCGCTAAACCCAGGCAAACTATCACCAATAGCTACGCGAAAATCTCGGTTCCCACGCGTTCCGGCGACGTGAATTCTCGGTTGCACGCCGCACAAACGTCGCGATCTCGTGGCACGACTTCGCCACAGAGAGCACACGATTCCAATTTTGTTCGACGCTGCTCGATTGAGTAAGCCAGTAATCCAGCGGGTCCGAATAGGAGGACAAATACGGCCCAGCCAAGCGTGTTCGGCCGGCGGTACTTTTGCTGTGTTCTAATCGCGATTCCGGCGCACACGATCCCGACTATAAGGACGAGGACCAGCGGCAGCCAAGTGTTCTCAGCCGTGTAGTGAAACGCGCTCGCGAAGTCTTGAAGCAGGTTCGACTGGAGCAAGAAAGCCGGCGCGCCACCAAAGAATCCCACAACCCAAACGATCGGCATCGGCACCCAAACGCTGCTGTGCCGCGCAATCGATTTCAGACTCGGCCCCACGTCGCCCGTTAGCCGCAGCTCTTGTTCGCGGCGGACCTGCCCGTGCGAGTTAATCCACATCAAATGCGAGAGGGGCCCGCCGCTCCAGTTCTCGTCGAACCGCCCATAGACCCACAGCAACATCGCATCCGAACCAACTAGGTATGCCGTGAACCCCCGATCGCGGAGCGCCTCCGGAAGCACGAACTCTTTCCACTTGTGAACATAGAAATCCTTGACGACCAGGCGATCGCTTTCGCGGACCAGTTGCAGCCCATAACGCTTTGCCGTGTCACGATCACTTTTCGCTAGGGAATCGGTCAACTTTTTTGCGATTTCCTGTTCGGCAGCGTTCAACGGCTCAAATTTGCTGTCGTCCACTGGCAGTTGTTCATACGTCGCCTTTGTTATGTCAGTGCTCGTCATGGCGACGGCGTTCTGAACGCGTGCGTTCGTCCTCACGGTCCTCTGCCGCAGGTCAATGCTGCAAACCCGATCCGTTTCCAGCAAAAAGATCGTCCAATAGGCGGAAAGGTCTTCGAGGATCTGCTGATTAGGAACTAGCTGGAATGGCCGGAGACGCCCCTCGGAAACGGTTTGGAAACCATCTTGGAGAGTCGTTTTCGGCACCCGGAACTCGGCGTGCTCTGTTGGTTTGCTCGTCAGGAATCCATCTCGCCCTATATAACCCACACACTGCTGCGTGCGCCCGTCGAACCCCGCGAGGTAAACTCCGCCAGTTTTCACGTTGTCTCGAACGAGATACCACGCAGTAGGCGTTTGCTTGCCGTCCGTTTCGCCGGTAATCCGTCCAGGCCACTGATTCCAAGGAAGAGGCGTTTCAAGAATTCCCGGAGGTCGATAAGGCGCCGGCAGACTGCCCGAGTTTACCCATTCGTCGGTGCCTAGTGGACGCGACTCCCCATCCAAAGTTCGTCTGCCTGCGAGAAGAAAATCGGAATACGTATTGATGACCGGCGTGCCGTCGTAGGCGACTGTCACCGTTTCGTACAGATTTTTGTGCGGAGACACGACGCCCGTAACGAGCGACTCGAGCCACACGGCGATCACAAACCACACACTGGCAATGCCCACTGCCACGACGCACGCTGCCGCAATTCGCGATACCAGCCGGCCTTGTCTTGAAGTACTTCTCATAACCGCAGACCTCGCCATTAAAAATCGCGCGCCCGAACGTAGTAGAAAATACTGAGCAATCCAAACGCGATACCAGTCAGCGAAACGCAAACTGTGCCCCACAGCCAGGGCGAGTAGTCGGCCAACGCAGTGAACCCTATCGCCGCGGCCATTGGAGCGAGACGACTCCCAAACCAACGCCCGGGCCGAATTCCGGATAAGAAAGCGCCAATGTACAGTAGCGGCAACGCGGTCCAATTCGCCCATGCCGCGAGCGTCATCCGCCAATCAAACGGAGCCGGCACGTGCCCGGGCGTCGCGGCCCACAATGCGTAAAAGAGAATGAAGCCGGCGGAAAAAGTCAGGACGAGCGCAACGCCAATGGCAAGCTTAGTAGCGAAAATGTGCGAACGCTCGAACGGTCGATGCAACAGAAAGAAATAGGTACCCTGCTGGAGCTCCCAAGCCGTTTGGCGAAAACCCAGGGCCACGGCGAGCGCCCCGCACAACGCCCAAAAATAGCTTCCTAGCCCGTCCGACACAAACGGATACCCGTAAAGTCCATGGCCCCGCCACGAGAACACGGGCGTCCCCGTCAGCTCACCGAGCACGTATACGGCCCCGAGAACCGCGAGCACGACGATTCCAGCCGACTCACGCAGCTCCTTGATCGCGAGCGCTTTCCACATTTTCTAGCTCCGTTGCAAACATGGGCAGCGATCGCCGCGGCCCGCGCGTGTATTCGATAAAGGCATCTTCCAGATTCAAATCAAGCACTTCGATCGACAGCGGCTCGAGCGCTTCCACTGCCTCGCGTTGAGCGTCGTCGTAGCCAACTACTACCAGCTCGAGGCTACTCCCAACCTGCCGGCTACTCACGAGCCGCGGAATCGAGAGCGTGTCGGGCACCCGACCCGCGAAATCGAGAACCAACTTACGAATCGATTCTCGAAACGTCTCCGTTCGACAGTCCACACGCAGCACGCCGTTGACCATAATGCCGATGCGATCCGCCACACGTTCCACATCTCCCAAAATGTGCGAGCTGAACAAGATCGTGCGACCTTGCCGCTGGATGATCTGTATCAGCGACTCCAAGAAATCACGCCGCACGACCGTATCCAAACCGAGCGTGGGATCGTCCAAAACGAGCAGTTCCGGGTCGGGCGCCACGGCCAGCGCAAGCGACACCTGCGCCTGCTGCCCCTTCGATAGCCGACGAAACTTCTGCTTGCGCCGCAGTTCGAAGTGATCCAGAATCTGGTCGACGAGCGTATCGTTCCAACGCGGATAGAACGATCGCGTAAACTTCACCGCTTCGTCAATTGTCATCCACCCGTAAAGTGGATGTCCCTCCGCCAAATACGCAATTCGCGCTCGTGTTGCATTCGAGAGGCTCTCAATGTTTTCACCAAGCAGCGTGGCACTGCCGCTATCGGGCCGTACCATCCCCATTAGCATTTTGATCGTTGTCGACTTGCCCGCGCCATTCCGACCGAGTAACCCATAAACGCTCCCTTGCGGAATTCGCAAATCGAGCGAGTTAACGACCCGCTGACCACCGTAATGTTTCGTAAGCCGCTCCGTAGTAATTGCGTCAGCCATCTTTTCGCCCATCGCGTGAGACTAATTCTGGTCGCTCGCGGCGCCTTCCAGAAACTGAAATCCACGAATCCGCTTCGAAACCGCCGCCAACACTTCTTCGGACGAGAAACTGAGATGCACCGCGTCCGTAAGAAAAGCATCAATGATTTCGGCCAGTCGCTGCCGGCGCGCGGCCGCCGACAACTCCGGCTGCGCTTCGGCCACGAACACGCCGAGTCCTGGCCGGGTGTTGAGAATCCCGTCCCGCTCTAATTCGCTATAAACGCGAGCGATCGTGTTAGGATTCACGACCAATTCGCGCGACAACACGCGAACGGAGGGCAGCCTGACCCCGGCCTTCAACCGGCCGCGAGCGACAGCCTCGCGAATTTGATCCATGAGCTGCCGATAAATCGGCACGCGCGTGGTGGGATCGATTTGAAATTCCATGACAGCCTCGACACTGTACTAAGTGTACTGGTACAGTGTGATCTGTCAATGGCGGCGCGCGAAGAATTTAAAAATAGCCGCCGTGTCGTTCCGCGAGACGAATCCCGCTCGCAGAGCAAGAGCACTACATTCGCGCAACTCGCCCAAGATTACCGCCGGCACTCCAAACCTGCATGCCAACCGTGGAACAGCAGGTCGTTGTCGGCTCCTGGGTCGCCCAAATACGCTTGGTCGGCGAGATGCAAATGGTTAATCCACAGAACTTCGTAACCAGCCCGCATCGCCCAGCATTTGTTGAGTCGGCAAACTGCCGTGAGCGATGCTTCAGCTTCGTAGGAGATTTCCGAATAATTGCGGTTGTCGGTATTCGTGATATTCGAGACATCGACCCGGCTATCGTCGACAGCAACCGACCGCGTGTTATCGGCAAACGTTTGCGTGGTGAACACGCCCATCACGTTGTTGTACCGGATGTGATTGTAATAAACGCCGCCGTTGACGAAGCCCTCGAACGCAAAGCGATCATTCAAATTGATCGTGTCGTGCAGCAAACCGATCTGAAAGCCTGTGAGATTATTCACGTTATGGTATATGTTCGAGCGATCCGTCTCGAACGTTGGGCCGATCGGGTCGTTCACAACGACGGCGGTGCCGCCGCCGACGGGCACCACCGATTCGGTCCGCGGACCGGCCATCGGCGCCTGCGTATCCTGGTTCAAAAAGTCGCCGATCTCGTCATCAACGCGTATGAACCGCACGCCGCAATAGAACCGCCAATCGGAGTTGTAGTTTTTAAAGAAATTGAGTTCACCCGAATTGTAATTTGATCGGTAGTGCAGGCTGCGCTGTTGGAATTCCTGCGGAAAGGGCGCCGGCGGCTCTGTGTTGGGTACAGGCGGAATGACCAACGGCACATTATTAACCAACGTCGTCGGATAAACTATCGACGCATCCCAATCGTTGATCCCTTCATACGCGGCCTGCAAATCCCAACCAACACAGCGCCCGACCTGGCTCATGAATGAAATGCGTCCACCGGGACCGTAGCTGAAGTTCTCGAACCCTGGGTCTCCTACCGTTCCACCGCCAGCAGGCGACGCCGGCGACGAATTGCTAAACGTCGCGTTGTTGGCAATCATCTGCGCTTCGAGCGCACCCAAATCTGTTCGCTCGCGCGACATCACGAGGCCGTCCATCGTGATATGCCACCGCGGTCCGATCCTCCAGTTGTCGCACAGTCCCGGCCCTTCGCGATAAGGCGAACCGCCGCACCCCCAGGCCCAATCCGTCGGGTGACCGCCGCCGTAAGGCTGAATGTGAAGCGGGCCGTCGCTGCTATTCCCTGGTCCACAGCCATCCACGACCGGTGGCATGAGTTCTTCGGTCGGCGAACTACCGTCCAACAATGGAGTCGCGGCATTCGGAGATGGAGTTGAGGTGACGACCGGGTCGGATGGCGCACGAGCGCCCGCCGGAGGATGCGTAGGCGCCGGTGCACCGTGTGCTGGGGCTCTTACGCCTTGCGGCGGAATCGGCGGGGTTGATTGAATTGCGACTCGCAGTGAGCTCATCCCCGCAGGGGCCGAGTCAGCTGTCGACACGTCGCTCGCGGGCGCGTTGATCTCCGGCCCCTGCCATACGGCCGGTTCCAGTATCGTCGAACCGGCCGGCGCGTTTGCCGCTTCCGCGGGAGTTGTCGAAAAGCACAGGAGTGTCGTTAGCACGACCGCGCCGACCGCCATCGCTGCTGAGTTGTAACCTCGCACGCCAACGTCCCCCCAAAATTGCCCGCTCCGCAACGCGCCAACCGGCGCTTCGCCCTCGGGCCCGTCCAGTAAATCCGCTTATGACGGACTTACCGCGCAAACCGGTTGTACGGTCCGTATGGGTTGAATCGGTTATCGCGTTCGCGCTGCACCACAACCGGCCGCGCCATTCGATTTCTTTGCGCAGAGTGCGCAGACTATTGCCCGCTAGCACGAGCTCAGACGAGATTCGCCGCGAAATGCTTGCGACCGCAGCGCCAGCAACGGCGCCAACTAAACGGGCTGCGACGAGACTCTACACGATGCCTTTCAGCAGTCCCAAACAGGCATCCACCTGCTCATCTGACCCAACGGTAATCCGCAAGCCGTCGCCCCAGCCCGGATACAGCATATACCGCACCAGCACACCCGCCTTTTTCAACTCACGATACACGGGCTCAACCGGCGTGTTGTCGTGCGTGCACCATACGAAATTGGTGTGCGAATCGACGACGTTGAAGCCCATGCCGCACAGCGATTCTGTCATGCGCTCGCGAGTGGCCAAAATCACGGCTCGCGTCTCCGCCAACCACTCCTGATCATCAATCGCTGCCGTCGCCCCCGCGATTGAAATCGTATCGCAATTGTACGAGTCCTTCACTTTTATGAGCTCACGAATCACTTGCGGCTGGGCAATGAGATATCCGAACCGCAACCCGGCGAGCGCGTACGACTTACTAAGCGTTCGCGAGATCATGATTTTCTCGTTCGCCGCTACCAGCCCAACGCAATCCTCCTCCGCGAAATCAACATATGCCTCATCCACCAGCAAAGGGCAGGGGAGCGATTCGGCAAACTCTGCCACGCGCTCTGGCGAAATCACCGTTCCCGACGGACTGTTCGGATTCGCCAAATACACTAGCCGCAGCCAATCGTTGCCTTGCCCGAATTCATCTGGCAGCGACCAATCCGCGTTGTAATTCACGATATCGCACGCCGCACCCTGAATTTCCGCGAGCGTGCGATACAACAAATAACTTGGGTTCGCGAAGCGAACCATATCACTGGTGCCAACGAACGCCCGTGTGACGATCGTGAGAATGTCGTCGCTGCCATTGCCGCACAAAATCCAATCGGGCTCGACGCCGTACAATTCCGCAGCACGAGTTCGAAAAGCCGTCGCCATAGGGTCGGGGTACTTCTGCAACCCCGCTTGCACGACCCGGCCAATCGCCGCTTTCACCTTTGGCGAACAGGGATACGGATTTTCATTCGTATTCAACTTAATGAGTTTCGCGACCCCCTGTGGCTGCTCGCCGGGAGCGTAGCCTGTCATTTCAGCAATATTCGGGCGAACCGATGGCATCGTTATAATCTCGAATCTGCTTGTCGCCTCAGGATCACACTTGCCGCGTGCGCCAACAACCCTTCGCGATTCGCCATGTGAATCGCATCCTCCGCGACGGCGCTCAATCCTTCTTGTGTAAACTGAATCACGCTATTCGATCGCAAAAAGTCATTGGACGACAACCCGCTCGCGAATCGCGCTGTGGCGCCCGTCGGCAGCACATGCGAAGGTCCTGCCACGTAGTCACCGAGCGCGACCGGGCTGAACGGACCAATAAACACCGCTCCCGCATTGCGGATCTTCCCCAACATTGCTTCTGGTTCACCGCACGAAATGTGCAAGTGCTCCGTCGCCAGCGTGTTCGCCAATTCTGCCGCCTCTTGGCGGTCGCGCACTAAGATCAGCGCACCGAACGCTTCGAGCGACTGCCGCGCCAACTCCGCCCGTGCCGCTGCTGCTGATTGCTTGTCCAATTCCGCCGCTACCGCGCGCAGCGTCGCTTCACTCCATGTGATAAGGACACTCGATCCCGGCGCATGTTCGGCTTGAGCGATTAAATCGGCCGCTGCAAACTCAGGCCGTGTCGTATCATCTGCCAGAACAACGACCTCGCTCGGACCCGCGATCGAATCAATATCCACTTCGCCAAACATCAGCTTTTTGGCCAGTGCAACGAACTGATTGCCAGGGCCCACGATTTTATCAACCTTTACGAGCGGACGGCCGACGAGTCCGTCGATGCCATACGCCAGCGCCGCCACCGCTTGAGCGCCACCCACGCGATAAATCTCGCGAATTCCCAACTCATGACATGTGGCGAGCACGTCGGCGTTGTACGCACCATTCGGCGTCGGCGGTGAAACAACCGCAATCTCTTTCACTCCGGCCGCTTGGGCAGGGACGGCGGTCATAAGCACCGTCGAAGGATACGCCGCCGCGCCACCAGGCACACAAATGCCAACACGCGCCAACGGCAAATATCGCTGCCTCAGTCTGCTTCCGTTTGGGCCCGCCACTTCGACGTCACGATGCAAAATCGCCGTCTGAAATCGCAAGATGTTTTCGCGAATGCGCCGAATCGTACTCAAAAACTCCGCCGACGCCTTCGCATGCGCTGCCGCAATTTCTGCGTCGGGCACTCTCAATGTCGCCGCAGTTAGGTCGGCGCCATCGAGTTGTTTCGTATATTTCAGGACGGCGGCCAGCCCATCGGCTTTCACTTCCGCGCAAATCCGCTCGACGACCCCGGCCGGGGACAGCGGCTCGCCGAAAACCTCGATTGTCTTCTTCCGCCCCGCCTCGCTCACGACATTTCCACTCGGCGCTAGCTTCGCGCGCAGCGCCGCGATTGCAGCCGCCGCCGCCCCGTCCCGCGTATCAATCTGTTGAACCTTCAGTGTCATCCGAAAATATGCAGGCACTGGCGAGTCGCCGGTGGTTCGCTCCGCCAATCACATGTAACATTCCCACCCTGGCATCCTTCGCAATCAACCGCGATAATACCCAAGGCGTCGTCCATTCTCGCCACAAACAACGCAAAAGAAAACCCGAAATGAAACTGCCGATCGACCTTCGCAGCGATACGGTCACGCGTCCCACGCCCGCGATGCGCGCCGCCATGGCCGCCGCCGACGTGGGAGACGACGTTTTCGGCGACGATCTCACGGTCCGCCGCCTCGAAGAGCAAACCGCCGCAATGCTCGGCAAGGAAACGGCCCTGTACGTCCCTTCCGGCACGATGGGCAACCAACTCGGCCTGCGCGTTCACTGCCAGGCGGGCGACGAATTTCTGTGCGAAACCAACTGCCACATCCTGTGCTACGAGCAAGGCGCCTACGCACAGCTTTTTGGACTCGCTGCCCAACCGATCGAAGGCGATCACGGCGTGCTCCAAGTCGAACAGCTGATGGATCGGATCCGGGCTGACAACGACCACTGTGTCCGCACGCGGCTCGTCTGCCTCGAAAATACCCATAATCGCGGCGCAGGGCGCATCCAGCCCTACGATTCCGTCGCCGAAATTTGCGGCTGGGCCGCCGAGAACGGGCTCGCGCGGCATCTTGATGGCGCTCGCCTCTTTAACGCCGTCGTTGCCACCGGCATCTCCGCCGCCGATTGGTCCAGCCACTTCGACACTGTGAGCGTTTGCTTTTCGAAAGGCCTCGGCGCACCGGTCGGTTCCGCCCTCTGCGGCCCCGCCGATCTTATTCGCCAGGCCCGCCGACATCGCAAAGCACTCGGCGGAGCGATGCGCCAAGCTGGCATCATCGCCGCCGGAGCCCTGTATGCGCTCGACCATAACATCGACCGATTGGCCGACGATCACGCCAACGCCAGAATTCTGGCCGAAGCGGTTCGGTCATCCCCCGGCCTGCGGCTCGATCCCGAAATCATTGATACGAACATCGTGATTTTCGAAATCGATCCCGAGCTCGGCACCGCCGCCGCGTTCGTCGCCCGCCTTCGCGACGAGGGTGTGTGGATGAACACCACGGCCGCACAGCGCATTCGTGCCGTCACTCATCTCGATGTATCGCGCGAGCAAGTGCAACACGCGGCAGGCGTACTACGTGAAATCGCCGCCGAGGTCCATTCCGTGGCGGGCTGATCGCCTTTAGGGACACCAACGCCGGCGGTCCAATGCCCAATCAATCTCGCCTGGCGACGAAGCGATCGGACCAGATCAATCTGCGGGTTATCTTCCTGGTCATGTTGTGCGCATCCGTCGGATTGACGTGCGCATCCGCCCCAGCCTCTCCCGCCCGGCAACAATTACAAGCGATGATCGGCCGCTATGTCGCGGATTTCGATCTCCATTTCGCGCTCCTTTCGTTTGTTGCAGTCGCGATGTTGATCGGACTCATCCAGCAATACCCACGCTTGCGATTTACTGCTTTACGTTCTGGTTGGGGCCGTGGTTTATCTACATGCCGCAGTAATCGCAGCGTCGTTCAAGCTACGGCCACTCAGCAAATTCCCCCTAAGGTTGCCGCGCGCGCCACGCGATCGATCCCCAACATGAACGCCGCTGTACGCAGCGAAACCTTCCGGTCCCGCGCGAGCGTCCAAGTCTGCTCAAACGCGTTGTTGAGCGTCTTATCGAGTTCCTGTCGCACTCGATCCAAACTCCACTGGTAATACTGGCGATTCTGCACCCACTCGAAGTAGCTCACCGTTACGCCTCCCGCATTCGCCAAAATATCCGGCAGCACGATCACGCCTTTTTTATCGAGCACATCATCCGCCTCCGGCGACACAGGCGCGTTCGCGGCCTCGATGACGATCGGCGCTTTGATTCCCCCCGCATTGCCGCCGGAGACTACGCCCCCGAGCGCCGCCGGAATCAACACATCGACATCGAGCCCCAACAATTGCTCATTCGTAATCCGGTCCGCGTCCGGAAAGCCGGCGAGAACTCGCTCGTGTTCCAATGCGTATCGCAGCGCTTTGGGGATATCTATCCCCTCCGCCCGATAGTAACCACCTGTTGCATCGCTGATTGCGACGATCTTGCACTCCGCCTCCGATAAAAACTTCGCCGTATGCGTGCCGACATTCCCAAAACCCTGAATCGCAATGCGCGCCCCGGCAATCTTCCTCCCCAGCCGCCCCAATAGCTTCAGCGTCAACAGGCCCACACCGCGTCCGGTCGCTTCTTCGCGGCCAGGTATGCCGTAGTACTCCACCGGCTTGCCCGTCACCACGCCCGGGTTGAACCCGTGGTACTTGTCGTACTGATCCATGATCCAAGCCATAACGCGGTGGTCGGTCCCCATATCCGGCGCGGGAATATCCGTATCCGGACCGATCATCTCATGAATCTCGTCGACGAACTTCCGCGTGATACGATCCAGCTCACGAACGCTTATCTTGGCTACGTCAATCGCGATGCCACCCTTCGCGCCGCCAAACGGAATATTCACGACTGCAGTTTTCCACGTCATCAATGAGGCCAGGCTCCGCACCTCATCCAAATCGACTTCCGGGTGATACCGCAAACCGCCCTTCATAGGCCCACGCGCCCGGTTGTGCTGCACGCGATAGCCAATGAAAGTTCGCAGCGTGCCGTCATCCATCTCTACCGGAATCTGCACCTGCAGCTCGCGGCGCGGCGTGGCGAGATGCGTGCGCATGCTCTCCGCCAGTTCCAACTGATCCGCAGCACGCTCAAAATACTTCTTGGTCGCTTCCGAAGGACGCATTTTTTCAATCGCCGGGGATAACGAAAATCACTTGCTCCACTATGCTGCGGATCATAGGCGGCCACGACCGCCCGAACAAGTCGACACGCACGCTGGCCTCCCGCATTCGACTTCCGCTAGACTGGCATACGACCAACGTCCCGCGAATACGATTGAAATGACGCCATCGAGTCGTCCGCCAACAACGATACGCCAGTCAGCCGCGGCCCCGCCACCACCGGAGCCACGCACCCGACCCTGGCTCATGCCGACATTGTTGGGGATCTTTTTTCTCGCGATGACTGCCATTGTCGCCAAGTTTCTTCTTGGCACCTCTTCCGAGGCGGTCCCGATGGAGACCTCATCGGCGCCGATAACTACTACGGAGGCAACAGAGCAAAAACCGCCCGTCATCACGACAGCGCCTAAACCCGCTTCACAACCAGAGCCGGTCGACGCAGCGCCGGTGATCGTCGACGACGATGGCAAATCGTTGTGGGTTTCACCTACGAACGGCAAGCCCCTCGACCTCGCCTACCTGTCGCCCGGCGCCCAGATCATCATGGCAATTCGCCCCGCCAATCTTCTGAAACTGGCCGATGCGGAAAAAATCCGCACCGCGCTCGGCCCACTCGGCCGACAGGCAATCGAAACTGTCGAGCACGTGACGACGTTGCCGCTCAGGGACATCGAGCAGCTGCTCGTAGGTTGCCAAATCTCCAGTGCCGGCGTTTGGTCGATCACCTACGTCGTGCACGTGGCAAAACCAATCGACAGCGCATCGCTGCTTGCCAAGCTACCAGGTGCGGTCGAAAAAGATCACGAAGGGACGAAGTACGCCCTATCGAACGGAACCGCATACTACCTGCCCGGCGGTGCAGCCAAGAATATTCTCGTCGCCGCACCTGAAGACACGATTGCCGACGTCATCGACCTCGCCGGCCAATCGCCGCCGCTGCGTCGCGATATCGAACGGCTCCTCACTCACACCGA
>JABDGM010000078.1 GCA_013286045.1 Planctomycetota bacterium
TACGGCCAAAATTATACCAAGCTACGAACAGCGATTGCATGGCCTTACGGTGACGCAGGCTCTTGGAATAGCTGTTTGTCAAAAGGGTGAAAGGGCGGAGGGACATGCGGAGCGTACCGTCGGCTAGAATGTGGCAATGCCGCGTTTCTCAATCAAAGACCTGATGATTTCCACGACGCTGTTGGCCGTCGGAGGCGGGGCGTTGGTAATTTGTTCAAGACTTCGACCATCACAGAATGCCGGCCCTATTGTTATTTGGGTGGTGCTGGCTAGTTTCGCAACAATCGGCGCTGGCCTATTCGCTCCATTCCACAAGAAAGGGCTTGGCGCACTCGCTGGCGTAGCACTAGCAATCGCGCTCGGGATGTACTTGGTAACATTATTAGGAATAAACGACGGCCCTAGGCGACATGGCGGCGGTTTTAGTCGCCCTTATCAGACTGCGCCAACAACCACCGCCTCTGACCACCCCGCATGACGTGTCGCCGATAACGGCGCAACTCGGCATCAACGGAATGAGCAACGGCCCGGTGATCGTCTACTGATCGACGCCCGCGCCGCTGTACTCCCAACGTCAGTTCTCGCAAAGTCAACCGCTTACCTTCCATGAGTATCTGCTGAGCCACAGCAGCGGCTCAGAGCATTGGGTTATTCTGTCACCGTTTTGTTGCTCACGGAGTCGCATTGCAAAGACTGACCATCATCCCCGTAGAGAAAATAGCACGGCTAGGTCATTCGGAATTCGTGGTCGTCTGGCATTGCCGCATCGTAGCAGCGGACGACCAAAGTACCGAGCAGCAGTGTCGTGATGGCCACAGCCGAAACACGTTAGTTACAAGTGGGGAATTTGGTTATTTAGCTGGCCCGCGCCGTCTACGGAGTACGCCCATCTTTGAAGCTTCCCCTTCCAGTTTCGGATCCGCTCGTTTCGGCGACACTCTATCGGCGATGATGGCGCTCACGATTTCGTTACGATTATCGTATCTCGTGTCGTTGACGTAATAGCTTTCGAAACGAGGCTGATTCAAAATGAACTCTATCAATACGTTCTGACGATTACTTTGACAGTTGTGGAAGTGTCCTTTCAGTTCGACGCAAAAAGTTGAATACTCCATGTACGCAATTCGTATCCACCCCGCGATGTCGAAGAGCCGCATGACAGGAGGCCGCGTCGTGATTGATCCGGAGCCCCAAATCAATGATCCGTGCTCGTCAGCAATGGATTCATGCGTGATACCGTTTTTATAATCGACTGGATAATATTCGCCGTCCGGCGTGAGCCAGCCGCCTGCCCAGCGGACATCGATCCGTTGCCCGTCATACCAACGGAAGGCGGCAGTCAGCGCCCGATCTTCAGGCGTCTCTTGATAGGCCATTACCATTAAATTTCCTCCCTTAAGAAACTAAGAAGCGACCCACGCTTGAGTGTTCGAGACAACATACTAAGTCTGCAAATCACGCCCTAAAAAGACGCTTGGGACATTATTAACCGCACTCCCTTGTAAGAATAGCGGCACCATCCAAGCCATCAACCACGCGATTCGCAGCTTGCGCAGTGGCTACTGGTGCGCTGATGAGAGACTATTTCTGCGGCCTACCTGCGCGCCAAGAATTAAGGATTCCCGCTATAAGGCAAATTACGGCGGGAGCAAGTGTTGTGGGGCGGTCTCTATGTAGTAGCCACAGATAACCAAACACTGCGGCCACCAGCAACATCACAATCCCGAGAGTGACATGCAATCTTCTGGTTGGCGGTTTGGTAAGCGAGTTTTCCATGTTCCCATCCCTACCTCGCACGAAGCTATTGCTGATCGTGCTTAATAAGTGAGGAATGCCGTTCATCTTCTCATCCTTGTATCTTCTTCGTAGCGGTGATCTGCTACCGCGCACGAGCGAACCATGACGCACACTAGTACAGCGGCAGACCAATGCGGAATCCGAACGGTTTTGTAGTCTTTATCCCATAGCAACTTGAATCCAATCGGATGTTCTTCTTTCATCTGACTGATCGTCTTACCCCAATACCCGTATCGCCACCCGGTTGAGAGAATGCTGCCACTAGTGAATTTATCGCTACAGTATTCAATATTGCCCGGGAAGTTGCGGGCACTTGATTTAACACCCCAGCCATGCTGCCGGTTCGTCGAGAGGATTTGGGTGAACGCCTCAGCACACCAATAACTCCGAACCCAAAGCGCAATTAATAGCACCGCCACAATTCCCCACGTCACTGACCACGCGATTCGCAGCCTGCGGTGTTTCATTGCGATGATTTTAACGTAGCCACACGTCCAGACCCAAAAGCACGGCAATGAGCGTCGTGGCGATTAGCAGAGTGCGGAGATTGAAACGTTTAGACCAACGTATCCAAGGGGCAGCGCCAGCGGTTATGGACATTAGTGTGAGAAACCAATGCGGCGCGGTGAAATCAAACCGCCGCCCGGTGGGCACACAATACTTAGGCCCAGCAAGTAAATCTTTTTTTCGTATTTACTTCCCGCTTGCATAGCAGCGAGAGTCTTAGCGAAATCTGGAAGATAGCCAAAGCCCATGAGGCCGCGCTGTGAAGTCATTGCATATATGGGGGCGTTTAGTGGGGTTCCTCCGTTTAGTTGAGGATCGTCAAGGCTTACGTTGCCTCCATGTAACCATAAGCCGTCCTGATGCCATGCGTAGCTATGTGCCCACAAGACGATCAGCAGCACCGCCGCGATTCCCCACGCCACCGACCACGCAATTCGCAACTTGCGGTGTTTCATTGATTGCCAACGCTTATCGAAGCCGCAGTTATCTTTTTCTAGAAACTAAAAAGTTCGCAGGCAGATTCATTAGCGGTGCCTTTGATGAGAGATTCTAACCGAAGAGAACGTTTAAGCTTCAACCAGCATAATTCCAGTAAACTTTCTCGTCCACCAAAACGGGTGCTTAGCTCGCTGCAGAAGTCTCTAATTGCAGTACATCCGCTGCATCCCTAGCTCAACCACACGATCAGCCCCACCCCAACGGCAACAAGCGTCGTGGCGATTAGGAGTGTGCGGAGTGAGAAACGCGAAGCCCGGGCTGCCGTCGCGCCGGCGATGATTGGAACGACAGGAATCCAATAGCCGGCCATCATGCTCACTGCCACTGGAAGCCAATGCGGAATGGCCAACAGCAATCCATAACTTGTCCACTGTCGACTAAATCCCCACAAATCAATCATGCGTATTTTACGTCGATCGACGCCCGGCTGGCCTGGCAACGTCGCAGTAATTAGCTTAGTAAATTTGAAATCCCAGTGGGAACTATCGGGGCCTGTAGGGGTCGGCGGAGGTACTGGGCTCGATGGCTGAGTAATGTACGCTGTTGCGAGTAGGAGCGCGCAGACTATGCCGGAGCCCACCGACCACGCTATTCGCAGTTTGCGGTGTTTCATCCGGCCTACAAGTGTGCTCATGGCGAATTAGTTCGGCAGCTTACTTGCGAGCCAAACGTGAAGGATTCCCGCGACAAGGCAAATCGCGGCGGGAAGGAGCGCTAGCGGGCGATCCCGGTGCATTAGCCAGAGGTAGCCGAATATCGCGGCCACCAGAAACATCACAATCCCGAGGGTGAAATACAGTCTTTTAGTCGGTGGCAGAGTGAGTCGGTTTGGCATGCGAGCTATTCTACCGCGCAAGAAAAACCCCGGCAGCGCTGCGAGAGCACTGGCCGGGGAATGCAAAACGGCTCCGTAGCCAAGTGGTGCTTAAACATAGCACTGTTTTCGCGAATGGCTGTAAGTCCGCAATGCTGCGGATCGTATCGAATATGCCAGTTCCGACCGCGCACGAAAGGCCCGCCACGAGGGGCGGGGAAGATAGCGTGCGGAAAAACTATTTTCTTCTCAGGCGCGCTCGGATGCTTCGCACCACCAAATCTGCCCCGGTTACAATTACCGCAAACACAAGCGGCGTAAACAAGCATCCTCCGATCGCTAACACGACCGAGTTCGATAAAAGCAGACCAATCAAACAAATGACGGTTCCGATGGCGAACGGCAGAAATATCAACCTTTCAGAAGTGCTCATTGATGGTCTACGCTGCCGCCCTCTCGATCGGTTCTTTGATCGTCCATACGTGGTCCGTTATTGGCAATAGAGCAGAACCAATGCTAAGACGAGCGCAATGCCCACGACTAGCGACAGCGTTAAAAGATAGGTCTTAGACCCCGGATGCTTGCTGTTTTCACGGTCACTCAACGCAAGCCTTCGCAGCATCGACATCCACGCATCGTAGCAGCGGACGACCCAAGTATCGAGCAGTGGTGTCGGAGCTCGTTAGACGCGATTGTGTGAGGTCGTTCTGCGACGCATGCCCCCCTAGGGCGTGTGCACCGATAGAGGCGCTAGAAGTGTTGATGGCTCAGGAACGACCGCGCTTGCAACGCGAAAACCTAGAAAGGCACTCGTGCCGTTATAGTTGAAGTAATCGGGAGTTCCCTTCTGTAAAAACGTCGCTCCGAAATTCCAGGCGCCACCGCGGCCCTCGCCGAGAGCCGATTCCACCCATTCAAATACGTTTCCGCCTTGATCGAACGTACCGTAATAACTTGCGCTCGCCGAGCCGGCGCTGCCGACGGTCGTCAAATTTCCAATTTGGGAATTCCAGTTCGCGCCGAAATTATAATTTGCCACGTTCGGCCCAGGGTTACTTACGTCCCCAACGGTATTTGCGGTGGCCACAGTCGGCGCAACGTCACTTTTGGTGGGGTAGTTCCAATACTTACTGCTGCCCGGCGCCGTTGGATCGTAGTATGCCGCTTTGTACCATTCGCTTGGATTAGGCAGATACCAAATTGCTCCTGCATTCCGGTTAGGAGGAGGCGTGGCGGAGGACGTGCTAAGCGTATAGGCGCCAGTCTCGGTTGTGCCGTCGCCTTCTGGAGCGTTCGGCTGCCCATTGTTAAGCCAGTTCGCAAAGCGGGCGGCGCTGAACCAACTTACGAAATTGACAGGCTTATCCCCATGTTCGATTTCAAAGTATAGCTGTAGGCGCCATCCGGACCCGTCCTGACGATTCCGCCGCGCGAGAGCGCCATATCGCTGGCATATAGGCCATAGGGATCAGTTGCGGCGACTGCATTCAAAAAAGCCGAGTACTCAGCATAGGTTACCTGGTAGGTTCCAATTCCGAACTCATAGGCGACGGCTCCGATTGTGCCAAGCGGCGCAGGTTAACCGGCATTTCCTGCGTCCCCCACGCGAACCGTGTTGACGGTAATCGCATGCACCACTGAGGGTATGATTAAAATCAGGGCAAATGCTAGTTTCATTAGCGGTTTCCTCCCCACACCATCCTAATCGCGCCGCCCGAAATCGCAGTCAGCGGCGCCGGCTGCCCGCACACCCCAGCATCCCGATCACTAGCAGCGTGGCGGTGGTGAGCTCGGGGACGATATTTCCGGTCCATAAAATATTGACTGCGCCAAACTGGCTTCCGCTAATGTCCGTCGACCCCTCGGCAGCATAGCGTAGCGTCCAAGGTCGTCAATGTTTATAGGCGTTACCGCTGGAGCCCTATTCAGGTACACAATCAGCCCCAGCCCAACGGCAAGGAGCGTCGTGGCGATTAAGAGCGTGCGGAGGGAGAAACGGCGGAGCGTGAGAAACTGTGATGCAAACGACAGTACCGTTGCAAGCAAGTAAAACCAATACGGTGCTTTAACGTAGAGCGTGTTTGGGGCGTACGTATAACTCAGATCAAAGTTCCGAGCGTCCAACGCAGCGTTATCCGGATTGGGTGCTGCGTCATCTGGACGAAACTCAATTTGCCATTCGCCCCACACAATAATCTCACAGCAACTCAGAAATAAACTCCCGGATACCAATATACATAACCGGCTGACCGGGAACCGGATCAATGCAGATATGCATGATCCCAGACTTCGCCAAGTCCGCTTCGCCACTCTTCAACCGATCAATCAGGCCGTCGTAATCTGTCACCGTATCCACGGCGACTTGAACATTCTTTAGAGGCCCGTGGTGCTGTGTGTACATCACCAGATGGAAGGCTCTGACCGCTTCTGTTGACGTAAATAGGCAAAGGCATTCGTGGTTGTCCACGGTGTTGCATTGCAATGATTGGCCATCCTCCCCGTAGAGAAAATAGCACGGCTAGGTCATTCTGAATTCTTGATAGTCGGGCGTAGCCGCGTCGTAGCAGCGGACGGCCCAAGTATCGAGCAGTGGTGTCGGCGCTCGTTATGCGCAACCGCGTCAGGCCGATTTGCGGCGACGAACTGAAAATCTTGCGGCGATCGCTACTATCACTAGCCCGGCAACGCTTGGCTCGGGCACTGCGGTAAAGTTTGCAATATTGATAGCTAACTTCGCGTTGTCAGCCGCTGCAATGCCGGTAAACGTGTTGGTGTCACCAAAAGCGACGACACGGTACGGCGCAGCTGAAACGGCCAAAATATCACTCGTTCCACCCGCGACTGTTAGGTCGATGGCGGAGCCGCTCACCCCGACGGTTGCCCCAAATATGGTTTCAATCGTGTTTACCCCTGCCGTAATTGGATGCGGATAAAATCGTGAAACGGTCGATGCCGCGGTCATCGACTCGTCGAACGACAGGCCATACGGAGCAAGCAGTGCGTTACTGGTCGGCAGATCCATGCCTGCATCCCACGGCCACGAACATGCCGCCACCAGCCGCTACAAAGTTGTGCAGGGCCGTAATTTCGGAGTTCGTAAAAGCGAGTTCGGTGTCCCAAAGGTACACCGCATTCATTCCATTGAGGGCTTGTGGCGTAATTGCACCTGGCGAACCATTCAATTCAACCAAGGTCTGCCCGGCAGAGGCCATCAACGTGGCAAAGGCTGCGTAGTTTCCGGTCAATTCATCGCCGTCAGTATCGTGGCTGTCATCCCAAAGGATTCTACCGGCGAGTGCTGACCTGCAGCATAAAGAAATCGCGATAAGCAGAATGAAGCATCCCCCCACTTTTCGTCTCATTACACAACTCCCGTAATGGATTTTGATGATCCAAATCTGAACACCATGCTAACCGCCACACCCTAAATCGCAATCAACGGCGTCGCCATCCACACCCCAGCATCCCGAGCAGTAGCAGTGTGGTGGTGGCGGGCTCGGGGACACCGATCAGTCGTATAGCTTGGTCTACGCCAGTAAAGCACTGATGTGAGAAGGAAGGATTGGCGAAGCCATCTAGGCAGTCGCATTTCAAGGTAGACGTTACCCCGTTTGATGATTCAGCCACACTGTCAAGAAAATCGTTCGCATCTACATCGCGAAGATAACCAACCGCGTATTGGTTGCCCGCCAAGAATGTGAACGACAATGGGTCGGACTGCTTCCAAGTGAGTTCGCCTGCCGCGTCAGCTGCAAATGCTTTTGGCGGCGATAGATAGAGAAATTGATGTAGTGGTACCGAAAGGATTGCGAATCGCAGGTTACCCGCGGACCCCATGCCATTGTTTACGGCGAGGCTTGTGATCGCCAAATTCGACGTCACGCTAATTTCGGTCGCGATCCCGCTATTAGCGCTTGAGCCTCCGCCGAGGGTTCCTGGCGGGGTATAGCTATCGAACAAGATTACATCCGCGCTCGCAGGCGAAGTAAGTCGAAGAGCGAATGCGAACGCAGATAGAGCGTAGAACAGAAAGCTGTGCTTCACCGGCTCTTCCTTGTCGTTTGAAAACTCGTCGGAATGCCCAGCTTCATCGTCCCACCGGCTAGTGAATATTGCAACCAGAAGCGCAGGCCCTAGTGCCAAGATTGACCTTTTTCGCCGGGGCTGACGTGAGCACGGATCAAACTGGACGGGAGCCGCCCGCGCAATTCCTGGGGCATCTGGTGCGATCGATGGCGCAGCCGCCGCCGAGTTTGTGAGGGAAAAATCTGATGCGATGCAGGAATTCGCCGCCTAGGCAGGCCGAGGTGTCCGGCTAGAAGATGAAATCGAGTAACGGCCGCTCCATCCAAGAAGCACACCATGCCCCCACTCAACACTGCATGGCCTTATATTTCGGCGTCGAGGGCAAGGTCCGATTCATTATGGTCCTCCGTGCCCGACGATCAAAAGCGCGCTCTCCGTCGCGAGCCGGCCGTCAGGAGAATTCCCATTTCGAACACTGCCGCGATTATACCTGGTTCAGGAATGAGGCTGCCTCCGCTCACTGCGAGTTGTGGGCGTGCGAATTGGCTGAAGAATTGCCACTGGATCGAATCCGCATCGAACGAGGCGATCAGTTTGCCAGTCCCCAGGCCTGCCGTGATATCGACGCCGCCAGGCCAGGTGTGGCCTCCCTCGTTCAGAAGATAATAATCAAACGGCACGCTTCTCCCCGGATACTCGCTGTGCGTGTATGTGGCAGTCTTGTTCACTTGCGGAGCCGCCGCGGTGTAGCCGTCGACGTGAGACCAGATGCTGATCGTATTGGACACCGGCCGATGCGGAATCTTCTCGATCGCATTGCTGCCGACGCCTCCTTTCACTGGCGCGTTGTTGTCGTGCGCGCCGTTAATCTCGATCACGGGCATGGCCAGGCTCGGCAGGACCTGCGGCGTCTCGTAGTCCATCGTCGCCGCGACTGCCCCGATCGCGGCGAATCGTTTCGGCAAAGCGAGCGCGACGTCGAAGGCCATCATTCCGCCGTTGCTCATTCCCGTCGCATAGACGCGGCTCGGATCCTCGGAAAGATGGCGTGGCAAATCATCGAGAACGTCGGAAATAAACGATACATCATCAGTATTGTTCCTAGCTGCATAGCCGCAGCAGAGGCCCGTGTTCCATGTGTACGCCGCAGACCCTGTGGGCGCCGTTCCATTGGGCAGGACGAGAGCAAAGCCGAACCGATCCGCGGCTTGCTCAAGCTGCGATTGGACCGCGAATTGAGTGGCATTCGAACCGCCGCCGTGAAAGCCGACGACGACCGGGAGCGCGCCCAGCTTGGCCGCGTTGGGCGGAAGGTGCAACTCGTAGGTCCGCGACAAGCCTCCGACGTCGAGGTTATAAAGGGTGTCCTCAGGAATCGTCGCCGCGTGAGCGGTCGGCGAAACAAGCAATAGGCAGATAGCGATCGTTCGAACCCGGTCCATCATTCCTCCTCCGGCGCGAGCAGTGCCAAAAGGGTGTCAGCTGCTCTTCATGTCCCTTTTCAATCGAATGCAGCGGATGCCGTTCTCACCCGGTCCGTCGCTTCCTTTTTCATTAATAATCGCAGCTCGCGCCGGGTCTGCATGCGGCGATTTGACACCCGTCGTCCGGGTCGACGAAACCGCCACTTCCAATCAACCTAGATAGCGCAAGCATGAATTAACTTTCCTGCGCGCTTGGCGGGACACTTAACTCGAAATCAATACCGTGGCTCCAGAAAAGCCGGGCTTCCCCAGCGACTGGATCAACATGCCTGAATCCATGAAGCAAAAGCTGCCCGCCTAGGGACCGTCTGGCACCCAATAGCAACTCCATTGAGGCTGGGACGCTACATTTGCGGTGTTAGCAAAAGCTAACCCGAGGGCGTCGTTTTAAATTGACTTCCATCTGCGGGAATTTGGAAACACATTCCGGCTCAGTTGCGATCAAGTTGCAACAGTGAAACCAGCATCACCCGGACCGAAATACTTTGAGCTGTCGTGATCGAAGGCATAGCGCCATGGCTCGTTGCCGTTATTCGTGAGTTGAGATAGCCCGGGCTGATCGCTGGTGGTGGCAATTGACGCAAGCAGTATTTCGACAAGGGTAGCGTCAGCATCGTTAGTACCTAGCTGAGTCGCGCCGCGCGAGGTCTGCGCAGTGGGAATATTTTTCGGGCTTGAGCCACAACCCCAGGCGACGCAAATGATTTCCGCACGCCACCGACCACGCGAGTCGCAGCTTGCGGTGTTTCATCGTACGGGAACGTGCGGTTGGTGCTCCGCGGCCATGTCCCAATCAGTGAAGTTTGTCATAGGACAATTCGCAGTCCATAGCATGCCGCCAGGCAGCCCACGGCCATAAACACGATTGGAAGAATAAAGTAGATGGCTGCCATGCCAATTGCGCAAGCCCGATTGGTACACCGATGAGCTCTCGACAGTACGACATTCGCAAATGCCACTGAGAGTGCACCAAGAAAAGCACCGACGACGAACCCGCCAAATACTGATGCCAGGCAGCAACCGTTGCTAGCGCGTGCACCCAACGAGGTGAAGAACGCAACAACCGCCGTAACGAATGGCATCAGAATCGAAATCCTCGATGCAAAGTTTGCGGTCAATGTTCCTACCAATGCGCTGATTGGAAATTAGCTTGCGACAGAGTCAATCGAGGATTCGAGAGCAGTGCTACGTTGTCAAAGGAAAAGAATCATTATTCCGGGCGATAGGAGAGCAGATACCAATAGCCCAATGCCAATTCGCCTGAGCCCCTTGCGGTATCGCACGCCTTCGTTCGTCGACCTGAGCAAGCAAAGGATGCCGAAGCAAATTGAGAAAAACGAATATATGATGGTGCAACCGATTGCCGCACCCATCCTTGTGTAATCTTCCGCAAGAAGGAAGCACGCGATTTTGGAGGCGAGAATCATCCTCTCATCCTACCGCGCGCCAGCGAACCACACGATCAGCCCCAGCCCAACGGCAACGAGTGTCATGGCGATTAGCAGATTGCGGAGTCTGAAACGATACGTCGAATAAGCCCATGGTGCTACGGCCAATACTATTCCAGCGAATACGCCAAACCAGTACGGGACGGTTACACCGCAATAAAAATCGTCCACATACAGGATTTCGAAGCCGAGAAAATGAACGACTGCTGTGTTGTGTGAAGGCTGAGGATCTCGAAAACCAAAATGCGGTTTTCGAGTTTCTTTGCCCCGAACGCCGCAAGGTTGCGAAATTCGTGGCCAGCAAAGCGACGGAATCGCATACGGTTAGTAGCCGGCGGCGTGGCACGCTGGCCGTTACGAAAACCCGTTAGCGGTCACGACAACGATTTAGTGGCTTCGCCTTTTCGCCACCCTTATACTTGGGCACGCCGTCACTTTGACGCGAAGTATCAATTTAAAGGGGAGAACTAATGAACGCTCGCACTGCCACGCTTACGTCGGCGCTGGGCTTCACGCTGATTTTCAACCAGTACGCCAACGCGATCGTGCCTTTTTCCGAAGCTATACCCGTGGACACAACTTGGCGTGCCATTGGCCCCGTCGTGACCTAACCGGCGAAGGAATCAATAACGTGGGCTTGGCGTGGGAAGCGTCTCACGTCGGTTGGAACACGCTCGTCGGCTTCGACGACTCTGACGCGGCCGGTTGGACAAATGCAATTTCTGTCGTCCATCCTACCGAGCCGTTTATTCGCTTTTGGGTAGACGGCACGGAAACCGCCGGCTCTTCACCCGCTTACTTTCGAAAAGTGTTCAACATTCCAGGATCACCTACCGGTGGTTTCTTGGATTTCGTAGTCGATGACGACGCCAAACTTTACGTAAATGGCCACTTGGTTATCGACGATTCGAATAGCTTGGCAAATTTCTTCACTGGGGTCGATGTCTCACAGTGGCTCAAAAGCGGCGTGAATCTGATCGCTGTAAAAGCCCAAGACCAACAAGGCGCTCAAAGTATAAGCGGACAGCTCAACGTTACTTTTGTGCCCGAGCCGGGTAGCGCGACCATTGCCGCGGCGGGTTTGCTAGCCGCCGCCTGCATTCGGCAAAAGCGGACTCGGAGTAGACAGCCGGCCGCATAGCGGTACTTCGGGCGCAACTAAATCCCGCGCAGCGTTTAATTCGGCGACGGTTCGGTTGCATGAATCAGCGCAAGTATGCCCGCCTTTATAGCGGGCGGTAGACCGGGCGAGGCGTCAATCACCGCCCCTAATTCCGGGTCATGGGGACGACTGACCGCGGCGCGTGCGCCGGATTCTGCAACGCTTTCGCCGCAGATAGTTGAATGTCCCGACGAATCTTGCGGAGGTTCGAATCCTGTCCCCGCCATTTTTTCTAAAACTAGCCGAACCTTGAATTTAGGTTGCTAATAGGCTCTTCACCGGCGCGCTATTTATTCTCTGGTGAAACCGGGTCGACCACCGTGCCTTCCGCCAGGTCATCGCCGGGATGAACGACGACTGCTTCGCCGGGTTTCAGGCCATCGATAACCTCGACTTCGGCGCCGTAGTCCCGGCCCAAGTCAATGCTGCGGTAGCTTACTCTGTTGTCGCTGCCAAGCACACCGATTCGAGGCGCACCGTCGCGAATCGATAGTGCCGCTGTCGGAATTAGCACGGGATCGAAATCCCGCGCGAAATCGAAGGCAACCTGCAAGTACATGCCCGGGCGTAATTCGTTCGACTTATTTGGCACCTGCACTTCAGTAAGCAGGGTCCTCGTATTGGGATCGAGCGCATTGGCGGTGCGCGTGACCTTGCCGGCAAATTTTTTTGAGGGATTGTCACGCAGATACACCTGAGCATCGCCGCCCGCTTTAATTGTCGATGCGTACGTCTGCGGAACATTGACGAACACTCTCAATACATCCGTGTTCATCACGTGGAAAAGTTCGCGTTGTATATTGTCGGCCGATACGAGATCACCTGGATCGACATGGCGGGCGGTCACGACTCCCGCAAACGGCGCATTGATCTTTTCGAAATTCTGCAGATCGGCGAAGCGTTTCACATTCGCTTCGGCAACACCAACACTTGCCCGCGATGCATCGACGTTCGCTTCGCTGGTCCGCACGGTCGCTTGGCGCTCGTCAATATCTTGTTGAGAAACAGCGCCTTGATTCGCTTGCTTCAAACCCGAGAAGCGGTTAAGCGTAGTTTTCGCCAGCGCGGCGTTTGCTTCATTCAACTTGAGGTTTGCTTGGGACTGGTTTAGCTGGGCAGTCGCCTGCACGAGTTGGTCGTCTACTTCCGGCGAGTCGATGACGGCCAACAGCTGTCCTTCCTCGACACGGTCGCCGATGTCAACCAACCGCTTGCTCACATAACCAGTGGTCCGCGCATACAGTGATGCCTCCAACAGCGGCAGCGCGTTGCCTGGCAAAATTCGTTGCTGTGCCACTGACTCCTGACGTGCAACTGCGACGCTTACCCGCGGCTTGGCCGAAGTCGCTTCGGCAGCGGCATCACTTAGAGTTCGCGATTGTCGAAAGCGCGGAATCAATCCAAGTATCAACGCAACCGCAAAGAGAATTCCGAGCGCCAAAACAACGGCGAACACGCGCATTCCCATAAACTTGGGAACTCGAACGGGGGCGTCGTCAATCTCCAGTGGCTCGGCGTGGGAGGTGACCCGCTCCCGAGCCCGGGGTTCGGGGGCCGTTAAATTTGTCATGAGTGCTGTCCTAACATTCCGCCAAAGCCATGGTGTCTGATTTACGAGTCGTGGTCAAATCGGCGCTAGTAATCGCGATCTGCCTGAACATGATCGACCGGCGCTTTGCGCCGCAAAATACTGTACATCACCGGTACGAAAAACAGCGTGTATGCCGTTGCCATTAACAATCCACCAATAACCGCCCGGCCCAGCGGCGCGTTTTGCTCGCCACCCTCGCCGAGCCCCAAAGACATCGGCAGCATGCCGATGACCATTGCCAACGCGGTCATAACGATCGGACGCAAACGAGTCTTTCCGGCGGCAAGCGCGGCCGTGGTCGCGTCGACGCCTTGCTGCCTACGCTGATTGGCAAACGTGACCATCAGAATGCTGTTCGAAGTTGCGACGCCAATGCACATGATCGCCCCCATGAGCGCCGGCACACTCAACGTCGTTTGCGTCGCATAGAGCATCCACATAATGCCGGCCACCGCCCCCGGAAGAGCCATCAAAATAATGAACGGGTCCAGCCACGATTGAAAATTCACAACCATCAGCAAATAAACGAGCAACACCGCGAACAACAAACCTGCTCCTAGCCCGGTGAATGAACGGTTCATCGTTTCAACTTGACCACGGATCGCGGTGAAGCTCCCTTTCGGCAACTCCGATTGAATTCTATCTACAACCTTTTGCACATCACCGGCCACCGCCGCGAGGTCACGTCCTTGCGTGGTGCACATCACCTCGTAGACAGGTTGCGTGTTGTAGTGGCTCACATTCGCTTGCGACACGCCTCGGTCAAACGTGGTTAAATTGCTAAACATCTGTGGCGGCTGCTGCAGTGTTTCACCATTAATCACTTGCGGCCGAGCTGCTCGAGTGCCACCCGCAATCGGCGTGTTGAGCACCGTTTCCATTGAGTGCACTCGGTACTCGGGCGTTTGCACAGCAACACGATAATTCACGTGGTTGTTCGGATTCACCCAATAGTTCGGCGCGACTTGGTTCGTCGAGCTAAGTGACACCAATAGACTGCCGGTCACGTCTTGCTGCGTAAGACCAAGCTCCGATCCCATCACGCGGTCAACATTGAATCGCAGATTGGGCACGTCGATCATCTGATGCAAATGCACATCCGCGATACCGGGAACGGTTGCGAGTTGTTGTCGCAATTTTTCTGCAACCTTCTTATTGTCAACGCGATTTATGCCGACAACTTGCACGTCAATCGGCGACGGCAAGCCGAAATTTAGAATTTGGCTCGTAATATCGGCCGGCTCAAAATAGATCGCGCAATCCGGGAATTTACGATCGAGCTGCTTTCGTAACTCTTCGACGTACCGCGCTGTTGGAGCGTGTTCTGGTTTGAGCGCAACAAGGATCTCGCCATCTGCCTCGCTGACGGTCCCATTGTCGATGTACGCCATGATCGTAAACGACTGTGTGAGGCCCATGTTGTCGAGAATCAGCGCGCGCTCTTCGTCCGGCACCACGGAACGAATCACGTCCTCAACCTGACCGAAGATTCTTTCCGTTTCCTCGATGCGCGTACCTGCCGGCGCTCGCACGTGCAAACGAAACTGGCCCGCATCGACCGCGGGAAAGAAATCTCGCCCGATGAGCGGATAAAGGCCCACCGATGCCAAGGCGAAGCCGATCATGACTGCAACTGTTAGCTTGCGATGTGCAAGCGACCACGCTAGAAACTCTTGATAGACGTCTCGCAAGCGATCGAAGCCGCGATTGAAAGCTGCGTGGAAACCATTCGGCGTGAAGATGCTCGCGTGAGCGCCGTGCGATGCGGCACCGGACTCTTCATCAGCGTGCATTTCATGTTCGGCTTCTGCCGGCAGCAGATACAGAATCATCGTCGGTACAAGTGTGCGGGATAGCAGATAGGAAGCCATCATCGCAAACACCACCGCGAGCGCAAGCGGCGTGAACAGGTATGCGGCCGGCCCCGTTAAAAACACGACGGGTATGAACACGATGCAAATCGCAAGCGTCGACACGAACGCCGGCGTTGCGATTTGCGCAGCACCATCGAGAATCGCTTGCCGCAGCGGCTTCTTCATTGCGATATTGCGATGCACGTTCTCGATCTCGACCGTGGCATCGTCGACCAAAATACCGACCGCCAGTGCCATTCCGCCAATCGTCATCGTGTTGAGCGAATGCCCCATCGCCCACAACACGATAATCGATGCCAGAATCGAAAGCGGAATCGACGTCGCGACGATAATCGTGCTGCGCCACGAACCCAAGAACAGGAGAATCATTAAGGCAGTAAGGGCCGCCGCGATCGCGCCCTCTTTGAGCACGCCTTCAACTGCCGCACGCACGAACACCGATTGATCAAACAAAAACTCGAGCTTTAATTCCGGCGGCAGTGTCGCCTGAATACGGGGAAGTACCTTGCGCACTTCGTTTACAACGGAGAGCGTCGACGCCCCTTCGTTTTTCAGAATGGTCATTAGCACGGCACGCCGACCATCGCGCCGCACGACATTCGTTTGGACCGAGTAGCCGTCCCGCACTTGCGCAACATCTTTGATGTACACCGGCACATCGTTAATCGTTTTGACCGGAATATCGTTGAACGTGTCGACCGTCTCCGGGCTGCTATTAATGCGCACCAAATTCTCGGTCGGTCCTATCTTCGCCGTACCGGCTGGCACAATCAGATTCTGACTGGCGATCGCGGTGCCCACGTCGTTAGGCGATAGGCCACGTGCATAGAGCGCATCCAGGTCAAGGTCGACCATGATCTGCCGGGTCTTCCCGCCCCACGGTTGCGGCACCCGCGCCCCGGCCACGGTGCCCAACTGTTGAATCACGAAATTCGCCGCGTAGTCGTACAGCTGTTGTTCGGTGAGCGTATCGCTCGAAACGCTAATTTGAATGACGGGCACACTCGTCGCGCTATACCGCACGATGTACGGCGGCGTAATGCCGGTCGGCATTACTTTCAAAATCGCCTGACAGGTGGCAGTCACCTGCGCTTCTGCTTCCGCGACTTTCGCACCGGGGCGGAAATAAATTCGAATCACTGCCACGCCGGCGAGCGATTGGCTCTCGATGTGCTCAATGTCGTTGACCGACGTCGTAAGTACCCGCTCATTGATCAGCACGATCCGAGATTCCATCTCGTCGGCCGGCATGCCGACGTACTGCCACACGATGCTCACGACCGGGATGTCGATTTCCGGAAAGATGTCGGTCGACATCCGGTAAATACTCACCGCGCCGAGCACCGCAATGAGCAGCGACGCTACGACAAACGTGTAAGTGTGCGTGAGTGCTAAACGAACGATCCACATCGCCGGGTGCCTTTACTCGATCTTCACGATGCTCATGTGTTGCTGCGGAATGCGCATGGACTACCTGACGATTCAATTGCGGGCTTTGCTTTTCGTTTTCGGCATCAGAACACCATGAAAAATAGTTTCGACCATTGCTTTCGCCGTAGCGTCATCCAACGGATTGTGGTTCCCCATTAAGCGATACACGACCGCGCCAAAGAGCAGGTCGATTACCAATTCAACGTCGACCTCTTTGCGAATCTCACCGCGGTCGACTGCTCGATCCCACATGATTCGCACTGCCTTCCGTCGCGGCTGTTGAAACCGTTCGCGAAACAAAGCTAGAAAATCGGGGTCACTCTGCCCTTCGGCAAGAAACTGGGCGAGCATTCGCCCGTACCGACTTGTGTAAAACCGAGTGGATTCAACGAGCTGCTCGGAAAAATCGCGTAGTGCCGAGCCCGTATTCGGTGTTGGAACTTGCTCTTCCATTTGGGAAAGGAACGCATCCAGCGCGACGCGATTCTTGTTTGGCCACCATTTGTATATCGTTGCCTTGCTAACGCCCGCTCGTTCGGCGATCGCCTCGGCGGTAATATCGCGCAATGAGTTCTTGGTAAGCAGTTCTGAAGCTGCCTTAAGAATCGCGGCTTCCGCAATGTGGCAGCGTTGGCGGCCGCGATGCACACCTTTGGCAGGCGGCGATTTTGCGGGCGCGACTTTTTTGCGAACCGGCGTTTTCGCGTTTAAAGCTTTTGTTTTCATGCGATTCTTATGTATTTGCGACGGAAACGTATTCCAGAAGCACTTTAGTCGCGGAGCTTACCAAGGCTTGCGGTTTCACTGCGCGGCAAACCGCGACGGTATTTGGATGGCGCTG
>JABDGM010000079.1 GCA_013286045.1 Planctomycetota bacterium
AGGATGGGTTGGGGTCGGCGCTGAAGACGCTGCGCGGGCATGGGAAGCTCTCGGAATCTAACATGCGCGATGGGCTGAAGCTCGTCGAGCGGTCGCTGCTTGAGGCGGATGTGAGCTTCCCGGTCGTGCGGAAGTTCATGGACGACGTCACGGAGCAGGCGGTTGGCGAGAAGGTGCTCAAGGCGCTCAATCCGAGCGAGCAGGTGGTGGGCATCGTCTATCAGGAGCTTGTGAACCTGATGGGGCCGGTGGATCATTCGATGCACCTGCGCGGGCAGAACGAAGTGACCGTGCTGATGATGTGCGGGCTGCAGGGGTCGGGGAAGACGACGACGACCGGCAAGCTTGGGCGAATGCTGAAGCAGCGCGGGCGGCGGCCGCTCTTGGTGGCGTGCGATCTTCAGCGTCCGGCGGCTATTGATCAGCTGCATGTGCTTGGTGAGCAGCTTGAGATTCCGGTTTATTCGGATCGCACGAATAAGGATCCAGTGGCCGTGGCGAACGCGGCGGTGCGCGAGGCGAAGAAGCACAACGCGGATGTTGTGATTCTCGATACGGCCGGGCGGTTGCACATTGATGATGAGTTGATGGGGCAGCTTGAGCGGATCGATCGGCAGATCGGGCCGCAGCAGGTGTATCTCGTCGTCGATAGCATGACGGGTCAGGATGCGGTCAACAGCGCGAAGGTTTTCAACGAGAAGCTCGAGCTCGACGGCGTCATCCTCACGAAGCTCGATGGCGACGCGCGTGGCGGTGCGGCGCTCTCAGTCAAGCAAGTCACGGGTGTGCCGATCAAGTTCATTGGCACCGGCGAGCATTTGGATGCGCTCGAGGAGTTTCATCCGGACCGGATGGCGGGGCGGATTTTGGGGCAGGGCGACTTGCTCTCGCTCGTTGAGAAGGCGCAGCAGGAATTCGATCAGGAGGAGATGCGGGTCGCCGAGGAGCGGCTGAGTAAGGGCCAGTTCACGCTGGAAGATTTTCGGAAGCAGCTCGCGCAGATTGGTAAGCTCGGTCCGCTGCAAAAGGTCATGGGACTTATCCCGGGCATGAGTCAAATGACCGAGATGATGGGGGACACTGATCACGAAAAAGATATGAAGCGGCTGTTCGGAATCATCGATTCGATGACGCCGGCGGAGCGGAAGAATCCTACGAAAATCATTGATCAACCTCGGCGGCGACGTATTGCCGCGGGTGCTGGTGTTGAACCGCGCGAAGTTGCCGATTTGGTGAAGCAATTTGACGCGATGGCACAGATGATGACCTCGCTAGCAGGCAAAGGCATGCGCGAGCGGATGAAAATGGTCAAGGAAATGCAGTCGGGGATGATGCAGAATCCGAACGGACTGTCTAAAACGAAGGGTAGCACAGGGAAGCGTTTGACGCCGAAGGAGCGTGCGAAGCTCAAGAAGGATCGCGAGAAGGAACTGCGGAAGCGGAAGCGCGATCAGAAGCGCGGCGGCAGTTCCGAAGACAACGGCGACGACAGCGACGAGTAAGCTTGATAGTTGGTCGGCAGAACGGAACGAGGTGGAGCATGCGAGGCAACTTTGGTTGGGTGATGTCTTGCTCGGTTGTTGCGGGTCTCGCGGTCGTTAGTTCAGCGCTCGCGGTGGAGCGGGACTTTTCGATCGTCACGGCTCAGAGCAACATTGCCATTTCTGGGACGGTCACGACTTCTTTCGGCACAGTGCCAATTCAGCCTCAGGGCACCGGAAGTTTGACGACTTCTTACACTGGCACCGTGAAGACTGACCTGGGCACGAGTGACATAACTTTCTTGAGTGGGAGTTCTATCAGCGCGAATGTGAACGGGAGTTGGAAGCCGGACAGCAGCGCGAACGACGTGGCAGCGGCAGCCGATTACGGCGGAAAAATTGCTTACACGTTTGGGCCAATCACGCTCGAGTCGGCGAACTTCGCTGGGCGAAACTTTATCGCTGGTGTTACGAGCAGTGCGTTGCCGTTGGACTCTGGCGGGCACTTCGATTTGTCGTCGGCGAATGTGAACTTCGCGAGCGGTAATCTCGCGTACCACGATTCATCGGGCAATCTCATCGGCACGCTAGATATTGCCGGCAAGAGTTCGACCTTGAGCGGAAACGGTACGCTGAGCTCAGTGTCACAAAGTGGTAACACGACCGCGACGCTCACGGTTCCGGTCAACTCGACGTTTGAGTTTTCGCCGCAAAGCGGGGTTACGATCGACTTCACGCTCACTGGCACGCTTATTGGCCAGGTGACGTTCGCTACTGGATTGCCGGGTGATTACAACCAGAATGGCGTGGTGGACGCCGCGGATTATGTAGCATGGCGGAAGGGTATTTTGGTTGCTTCGACAACCGCTAACTACGACTTGTGGCGGTCGAATTTTGGCGCTCACGCGGGGAGTGGGAGCGGCATATCGAGTGAATCGGAGGTGCCAGAGCCGAAGGCACTTCTGGTGATAGGCGGACTAATTGTTGCGGTTGCCGCAGGTCGATCATTTCGCGCGAACCACGAGATTTGCGGCAGATCGTCGTAGTTCTGCCTTGTGGTTTGGAGGACGGCGAGGCGGCTGATAGAATGTCGGCCGCAGATGTGGGGGGTGTTCTGCTCTGACTCCCCCAAGCGAAATCATCTATGAGCGCTCTTCGCCGGAACGCATCAGTCGGTGTCTCAACATTGACTGTGTTACTTTCTTGTTCCCTCTTTCGTCCGATTCCTGCTGGCGCTGCAACGCGTTTTTGGCGGGACGCTGTTGCGAACGGCAATTGGAGTTCAGCGAGCGACTGGAGCAACAGTAGTTCGGCCGGCGCCGGTACGACGGATGGCGGGGTGCCTGCTGCGTCGGACGTTGTGCGGATAGAAAACTCGGACGGTGTGGCACACACAGTGACGCTCGACGTCACGACGCCGACACTTGGTTTGATGACGATCAATCAGTCAGCGACCACTGGGTCGGCCTTCGATACGCTCTCGATCACTAGCAATGTCGGCCTGAATCCGGGGGCGCTCTTGGTCGGTGGATTTGCGAACGGGGTCGCGACGACTGGCGGCCGTGGCGCGGTGACGCAGTCAGCCGGGACCGTGACGGTGGGTTCGGGCGGCGATTTGGTGATTGGCTATGGCGTCGGCTCGGTCGGCACCTACGTGCTCAGCGGTGCTGGTGCGTTCGTCGCTCCGCAGTCGGAGTTCATTGGCTTTAACGGCGGCGGCACGTTTACTCAGTCGGGTGGCACCAACACGGTTCAGTCGGGCAACATCGGATTCTTCGACGTCGGCTTTCAGGCGGGATCAAACGGCGCCTACAACCTGAGCGGCGGACAACTCAGCGTAAGCAAGAGTGAAATTATCGGCGATTCGGGTACCGGGGTGTTCACGCAGACGGGTGGCACGAACACGCTCAACAATTTGAACAGCATGTTCCTAGGCAACAGTAGCGGCGGTAGCGGCACGTATACCGCGATGGGGACGGCGTCGCTCGGTGTGGGTGGCGATCTGAATGTCGGTTTCGCGGCAAGCGGTGCGGGCATTCTCAATGTGCAGGATACGGCGGACGTGGAAATCTCGGGTGCTCTTAATATCGGCGCCGGCGACCACGTGAATTTGAGCAGCGGCACGTTGGGCTTCAACGGCTACTCGCGCAATGCCACGGGCGTTTTCAATTTCACCGGCGGAACGGTTTTTCTGCGAAACGATCGGGTTCTGAGCAGCGATTTGACGATCCTGGATATTTTCCCCGGTCTTAATATTGCCAACGGGCGGAATCTCACCATCGGGGGCGTCGCTACCATTGGGTCTACCGTGACGGTTAGTAACGCTGAATTTGACGCGAATAGCGGTCTCCGCGTGGGAGCGACTGGTCATGCTAGCGGGACACTGAATCTTCAGAACGGAGCGATTGCCAAAGATTTTGGTGTGAGCCTTGCCCACGATACAAGTACGTTCGGGGTTGCGAATGTCAGCGGGATTGGTACGACCTGGAACACGATCGATATATATGTGGGCGACTCGGGCCAAGGGACACTTTCGATCACCGGTGGCGCGACGGTGAACAGCAACGATGCCTACATTGGATTTGCGAATAATTCCATTGTGAGCACGGCTACCGTCAGTGGTGCGGGATCGACTTGGAACGCGTTCTATCTCAACATCGGAAATGGCAATAGTGGGCGCGCGAATACGCTGACTGTGAGCAATAACGGGCTCGTCAATGTGCAGACACAACTCGTCATCTCTCCCGCCTGCAAGCTGATCTTGAATGGCGGCACGGTACATTTTGATTCTCTCCAAAACACAGGAACGCTCGAATTTGATGCGGGAACGATCGACCTTACGGGCAGTCGCACGATCGGCGGCTCGGATGCGGTGATTAATCAGTACTTTGGAATCTCGCCCATTCTTGGCGCTGGTAAGGGTTTGACGATCGATGCGACGGCGACGATTTCTACGGGCTTCACGCTCAACGGCGGCAAACTTACGGCGACGAACATTGTGGCGAACGGACCGCTGCAGTTCAGCGGCGGTGTGTTGGAGCTGACGGGTGGCACGATTACTGGAATTTCGAATCTCGGGATTCCGACGAACGGGGAATTTCGCGCTCGGGGAACGCAGGCGTTCCGCGTGAATGGCGCAGCGGATTCGACGATTACGGCGACTGGCGCGTTGTCGATTGGTGATTCAACGCTGGTGAATGGCTTTAGCACGCAAGGTACGCTCGCCGTGGGGGCGAACAACGTAACGGTTCTGGATTCGAACGACGCCGTGTTCGATTCCTCCTCGCTGGTTACGATCGGTAGCGGGGCAACGGGCGGAAGTCTCGCTGCCGCCAACGGACTGACACTCGATTTTGGCGGAAACATTACGGGCTTTGGCACCGTGACCACGCCGAACAATGTGGCGAAGCCTACGATCGTGAACGGCCACGTTGCGGGAACCAACTCCACTCAGCAAATTACGATGAGTGGCTACGTGAAAGGCGTCGGCACGTTTGACAACGTGACTTTTGCCGGGACGTTCAGCCCAGGGTTTTCGCCAACAACCAGCTATGTGGGAAACGTCGGTTTCGCATCATCGAACACGCTGGTGATGGAGATCGGCGGCACGACGGCGGGTAGCCAGTACGATCAGCTCGTTTCGTCGGGGCAGCTGTCGCTGGGCGGCACGCTACAGCTGTCGCTGATCAGCGGATTTACGCCTGCGGCGGGCCAATCGTTCAACTTGTTCGATTGGCAATCAGTCGCGGGGATGTTCAGCAATTTGAGTTTGCCGACGCTGGGTAGTGGGCTCGCGTGGGATACGTCGCAGTTGTACTCGACGGGTATGGTGAGCGTGATCGGTGGCAGCACTTTGCCGGGAGACTTCAATTTGGATGGCAAGGTCGATGCGGCCGATTATGTGGCGTGGCGCAAGGGTATCCTGGTTGCGTCGACGCCAGCTAATTACAACTTGTGGCGGGCAAATTTCGGGGCGCACACAGGAAGCGGCTCACTTGAAGGTGCGGGCGTTCCTGAACCGGCGTGCGGCGTAATGCTAGTAGCGGCCGTGGGTTGCTTGCCTATGGGACGATCGCGTCGGCTTCGATTTCGATTTGGGCGTCGCCATCGATGAGGCGAGCGACTTCGACGATCGTCGTCGCGGGGCGGATTTCGCCGAAAACGCTGCCGTGGACGCGGGCGACTTCTTCCCAGGCGCTTACGTTGGTGACGTACATCCGGGTCCGGATGACGTGCTCGATTTCGCCTCCCAGCGATTCGATGGCGGCTTGGATGATGGCGAGCGAGCGGGCGGTTTGATCGGCGAGTGATTTTGAGTAAGTGCCATCAGCGTTGATGCCGACGCAGCCGGTGACGGCGATCGTATTGCCGCTGCGAACCGCGCGGCTGTAGCCCATGATGGGTTCCCACTTCGAGCCGCTCGAGGCGCACTTGCGGCCGGCGCGGTCTTGGGTGGTAATTTTGATGTCGGACATATCGTTGCCTTTGCTATTAATTCAGAATGCAATGTGATTGCCACGAAAAGGCACAAAAAGACACGAAAATAAAAGCGAATCAATTCAGAGTTCGCGGATCATCTTCTTGTGACTCTCTGTGCCCTTTTGTGGCGATTAATGAAATCCTTGCCCGGCGAGCCAGCGTTCGGCATCTAAGGCGGCCATGCAGCCGGTGCCGGCGGAGGTGATGGCCTGGCGGTAGTAGTCGTCGGCGACGTCGCCGGCGGCGAAGACGCCCTCGACGCTGGTCTCGGTGCGGTGGGGCTTCTTCCAGAGGATATAACCTTTTTCGTTGATCTCGATCTGGCCTTCTAAGAAATCGGTATTGGGCGTGTGACCGATTGCCAGGAACACGCCGGTAGCGGGCAATTCCCGTTTACCTTCACCAACTGTGCTAGCCAGTCGGACGTTCGTCACGCCATCCTTATCGTTGCCGATGACTTCGTCGAGCGTGTGATTCCACTCCATTTGAATCTTTGGGTTCGCGATCGCTCGCTCTTGCATAATCATGCTCGCCCGCAACTTATCGCGGCGAACTATCATATGGACTTTCGACGCGTACTTTGTGAGATAAGACGCCTCTTCGACGGCCGAGTCGCCACCGCCCACCACTATCAGCGGTTTGTTGCGGAAACGGGGGAGCGCGCCATCGCAGACAGCGCACGCGCTGACGCCACGGTTTTTAAAAGCATCTTCAGAAGGGAGGCCAAGATAGTTCGCCCGTGCGCCTGTCGCAATGATCAAAGAGTCCGTTTCGTATTTCCCACCTTCGAGTGTATGAACAACGAACGGACGCGACTTCAAATTCAGACTGATGACATCGTCGGTAATGATTCGCGTGCCAAAATTGGAGGCTTGCTGACGCATAAGGTTCATCAGCTCGGGGCCCGTGACAGCGTGCTTGCCCTCGTGAAGATGGAATAGTGGAATACGCTCGGGGTGAATCGCCGATTCGAGAAACGACTGGAGATCACCGCTAGGAAATCCGGGGTAATTCTCCACCTCAGTAGTGAGCGCGAGCTGGCCCAGTGGCGCCGTCCCGTTTTGATAGTTCTCTTGAGTATGGGCGCCCTCGAAAACGAGTGGCTTAAGTTCGGCGCGAGCTGCGTAAATGGCGGCCGACCAGCCAGCCGGTCCGCTTCCGATGATGATTACTTTTTCCGCCACGAGGCGATTCCTTTCCGTGAGTTGAGCGTTCGTGGCCGAATTATAGGGTTTGCGGGGCGGCGGTCCAACCGGCTCGGGTTGCTCCATTTTTGTGGCACGGTTATCGTGAAATGACACCTCGGGAGTCGTCGCTTTGAATTCACTTTGGCTTGTGATTGGATCGCTGGCGGCGTTTGCGGTCGCGTATCGGCTGTATGGCGCTTTTCTGGCGACGCGCGTGGCTATGCTCGACAATCGCCGCACGACGCCGGCTTACCGGTTGCGCGATGGCGTGGACTATCACCCCACGAATAAATGGGTGCTGTTTGGACACCATTTTGCGGCGATTGCAGGGCCGGGGCCGCTGATTGGTCCGGTGCTGGCGGCGCAGTGGGGTTTCGCGCCCGGTTTTATTTGGCTGATTATTGGCGCGTGCCTGGCGGGCGGGGTGCACGACTTCGTCATTTTGTGGGCTTCGGTGCGGCAGCGTGGGCTTAGCTTGCCGCGGATTGCTCGGCAGACGATAGGTCCCGTATCTGGCGTCACCACGAGCATTGCCACGTTGTTCATCATTGTGTGCACACTGGCGAGCGTGGGGATCGTGGTTGTCAACTCGTTGAAGGAGAGCTCGTGGGGGATGTTCACGATTGTTGTGACAATTCCCGCGGCGCTAGTGACGGGCTTGTGGATGTACAAGATTCGGCCCGGGCGGATCGCGGAGGCTTCGGTGATCGGCGTCACGATCGTGATGCTGGGCGTGATCTTGGGCCGGCCGTTTGCGATGTCGCCTTGGGGACAATCGCTGCTTTTTGAACGAAAAACGATTTCGCTGATCTTGCCGGTTTACGCGGCGATTGCTTCGATTTTGCCAGTGTGGGTGCTGATGTGCCCGCGCGATTATTTGTCGAGCTACATGAAAATTGGTGTAATTGCGGTGCTCGCGGTGGGCATTTTCGTGGCTCACCCGACGCTCAACATGCCGGCGACTACGCCGTTCATTTCGGGAGGCGGGCCGATTATAAGCGGGCCGGTGTGGCCGTTTGTGTGCATCGTGATCATGTGTGGGGCGATCTCAGGTTTTCACGCGCTGATCGCTTCGGGTACCACGCCGAAGATGATTGAGAAGGAAACGGACATTCGCCCGATCGGGTACGGGGCGATGGTGGTGGAAGGTTTCGTCGCGGTGACGGCGCTGGTGGCCGCGTGCGCGCTCGAGCCGGGCGACTATTTTCTGATCAATGCGGATCAAAATAATCCGACGCTGCACCAGCACTACGAAGACATGACCCACACTAGCCCAGAAATACTGGGCTTCGATCCGCAGCCGCGCGAGATTGGTGCGCTGGAGGCCGCCACGGAGGAGAAGCTTGCGAACAAGCCTGGCGGCGCGGTGACGCTGGCCGTCGGCATGGCCAAAGTGTTTTCGAACCTGCCGGGGATGAAGTCATTGATGGCTTATTGGTATCACTTCGTGATCATGTTCGAGGCGCTATTTATCATGACATTGCTTGAGACGGGAACGCGTGTGGCGCGGTTCGTGTTTCAAGAGGCGTTCACGTCGTTCGGTGAGGAGCAGAGTTTGCCGAAAACGCCAGCTACGGAATATGCGCCGGAAGTTGGCGAAGAGCTGAATTCCAAACATCACCTGCATCGCGTGCATTGGGGCGTGAACATCCTGATGAGCGTTATCGTGTGTGCAGCGTGGGGATATCTGCTGTACGTGGGCACGCTCGATATTCTTTGGCGGATGCTCGGTATTGCGAATCAGCTTTTGGCTACGATCGCGCTGACGGTGGGGACGACCTACTTGTTGCTCCACGCGCCGAAGCGGCGTTACGCGCTGTGCACGGGGATTCCGTTCGTGTTTATCCTGGTCACGATCGTCACGGCCAGTGTGATGAGTATTCACGGATGGTGGGCGTACGACATTCCTGCCGCCGCGGCGGCGAACGCTACCGATAAGGTATTTCTGCTGAGGATACTGTGCGTGCTCGCATCCACGATGCTAGGGCTGACGATCGTCATTGCGGCTGATGCCGTGCGCCGCTGGGTCGAGATACTTTCTGGACCCGTGCCGGCGCGCGAGCCCACTCCCGTCGCGCTTTCGTAGCATATTCCGCTACGTATCGACCATGCCGACGACTTGTATGGCCTTCCGGCCTTTGAATGCGCCGGGCTGCGCGTGAAACTTGGGGCGGCCTTCGATTGAGACCACGAGTGGGCGTGCGACGTCTTTTTCGGTCGCGATGATGTCGCCGACGCGGAGCCCGATCAGATCGGATGTGGAGATGTTCGTCTCGGCCAGATCGACGACAACTTCCACGAGCGCGTCGTTCAGCTGCGTGCTGATTCGCTTGATGTTCTCAGTAGTCGCGGATTTTTTTCCGTAGCTGACCCAGCTGTTCGACGACAAACGGTTGCTGATTCGCTCGATGGAGTTGAACGGGATGCACAGGTTCATCATGCCGCGTGCTTCGCCCAAGGTGAGCTCGAAGCTGATGAGGACAACGACTTCGTTTGGCGGGACGATCTGCACGAGTTGCGGATTGCTTTCGACGCGATCGATCGTGAGATCCAACTCCAGCACGTTACCCCAAGCTTGCTTCATCTCTTTGCAGAAGAGGTCGGTGATGCGGCCGACGAGGCGAAGTTCGATTTCGGTCAGCGGTCGGCGGATCGGAGCGCTCGAATCGTTGCCGCCGCCGAGCAGGCGATCGATGATCGGAAACAGCAGCGACAGGTTGATGTCGAGAATCAACTGGCCTTCGAGCGGAGCTGCATTGATAAGGTTGAAGCAGGTCGGGTTTTCCAGGCTGAAGACGAACTCGCTATACGTGAGCTGGTCGACGCTCGTGAGTTTCAGCTCGACGATTGTGCGGAGCAATGCCGAGAGAGAGGCGCCGAAATTGCGGCCAAATGCCTCGTGCATGGTTTGCAGCGAGCGCATTTGCTCTTTGCCCACGCGTTCGGGCCGCTTGAAATCGTAGGGCGAGACTTTTTCTTTGTGTCGTATGCGGCTGGTGGCCGCATCGGCGATAACGTCAGCCTCGCGGCTGTCCATCGCGCTCAGCAGACTTTCGACTTCGGCTTGGCTAAGAACGTCGCCACTCATCGTGCACTCCATTGCAACGAGAAAGCTTCGGTAATTCGTTGGGGCGTTGCCCCACGGCGTTTGCCCTTACTTGCGGACTTGTCCTGCTCCGTGGACCACGTACTTGTAGCTTGTGAGCTCTTCCAGTCCGCAGGGGCCGCGGGCGTGGAATTTGTCTGTGCTGATGCCGATTTCGGCGCCCAGGCCGAACTCACCACCGTCGTTGAAACGGGTGCTCGCGTTGATCATTACGGCGGCGCTATCGACCCGTGCGGCGAATTCTTGGGCAGCGGCGTCATCGGTGGTTACGATCGCATCGGTGTGTTTCGAGCCATAGCGATTGATGTGTTCGATTGCTTCATCGATGGATTCAACGACGCGGCAGGAAATGGTTGGACCCAGAAACTCCGCTGCGTAGTCGGCATCGGTTGCGGGCTTGGATTCGGGTACGAGCTCGCAGGTCCGCTCATCGCCGCGAATTTCGACGCCCTGTTCTGCGAACGCCTTGCCGATTAGTGGTAGAAACTCGCCTGCGACGTCGGCGTGGACAAGCATCGATTCGGCCGCGTTGCACACGCCCATGCGTTGGCACTTGCTGTTGATCAGGATCGACTTAGCCATCGCGAGGTCGGCGGCCGCGTCGACGTACACGTGGCAGTTGCCGTCGAAGTGTTTTATGACGGGCATCTTGGCTTCGGCTGCGACACGACGAATTAGCCCTTCGCCGCCGCGTGGAATCGCTAAATCGATGTACTGTGACATCGCCAAGAATTTGCCGACGGCAGCCCGGTCGGTCGTGTTTACGAGTTGCACGGCATTTGCGGGCAGGCCGACTTCTTCGGCGGCTTCGGCGAGCAGTTCGACGATCGCCTGGCTGGAGTGAATCGCTTCTTTGCCGCCGCGGAGGATGACTGCGTTTCCGGATTTTACGCAAATGGCGGCGGCGTCGGCGGTGACGTTTGGGCGCGACTCGTAAATGAAGAAAACTACGCCGAGCGGCACGCGGATCTTTTCGATCCGCAAGCCGTTAGGACGGTCGGTCGTGCGCATCAACTCACCAATGGGATCGGGCAAGTTGGCGATTTGCTCCAGAGCGGCAGCGATCTCTTCGATTCGCTGGCGATTGAGGCGGAGCCGGTCGATTGCAGCTTCGGTCAGTCCGTATCCGGGGGCTGCGGCCAGATCTTGGGCGTTTGCGTCTGTGATTCGCTCTTCGTTTTCGCGTAGGAGCTGGGCGGACCGCCGCAGCCATTTGTTTTTGATGTCCGTCGACGTGTTCGCGACGCGCATGGATGCCTGCTTGGCGCGTTGGGCAACCGCCGTGCAGTAGGTATCCAGATTTGGTTCTATGGCGATCGACATCGAATCAACTGATAAAGGAGCTGGCCTCAGGCCGCGTCGAACCCATTAAGTATCGGCAATTTCAGGACTTGGGTCAATGTTGGCTTTATCGGGAAGCGGCCTTCAAAACGGGATTTAAGCCCCGAATGGGTGTTAATTGAGGCCGCCGGTCGCCACGAAGGAGACGAGCGCTTCGCGGACGGCTCGTACATCGTGGACACGCGCGATTTGGACGCCTTGGATGGCCAAGCTTAGCGTCGCGCCGATGTTTGCATTCGTACGATCCGCCTGTTTATCGCCGAGGAGTTTTCCCAAAAAACCCTTTCGCGAGTGGCCGACCAGTAGGGGGCAACCCAACGCGTGGAACTCGTGGCAATGACACATGAGTGTGATGTTATGTTCGTGCGTTTTGCCGAATCCGGTGCCCGGGTCGAGGCAGATGCGTTCTCGCGGAATGCCGGCGGCTTCCAATGAGTCGCGGCGATCGCGGAGGAACTGGCGAACTTCGGCGACTACGTCGCCGTAGTTTGGGGCATTCTGCATGGTCTGCGGCGTGCCCTGCATGTGCATGGCGCACACGCCGGCGCGGGTTTCATTGGCCACTTCGATCATCTGTGGATCGCCGGTCAACGCGGTAACGTCGTTGATGATTTCGGCCCCGGCTGCGATTGCCGCTCGAGCGACCGTGGCTTTGGAGGTGTCGATGGAGAGTGGAATCGTTACTTGGCGCGCGATTGCTTCGATGACCGGCAGAATGCGTTGCAGTTCTTCACGCTCGGAGACCAGTTCGGCGTAGGGGCGCGTGCTTTCACCGCCGATGTCCAGGATGTCGGCGCCATCGGCGACGAGCTGTAGTGCGTGAGCGATTGCTGCGGCGGGGTCAAAAAAATGGCCGCCGTCGGAGAAGCTATCTGGCGTGACGTTGATGATGCCCATTAACAGGGGGCGGCGCGGGAAGTCGAATGTGCGCGAGCGGATCTGCCAATGCTGTGCGCGCGGGTAGGGGAGTGCGGAGGGCATTCATTCAGGGTAGTCGTAGGCGGGCGGATTGGCCACGTTGCGAGAGAAATCGGGCCGACCTCGACTATCGTCGCGGTGCCCGCGGTCCGGCTATTGCGCGCGTGGAAACCGTGGGGATTACCAGGGTGTTTCCATGGTGCCTACGATTTGCTGGGCGAGGCGGACGATCGCTTGCTGTTGTTGGGTTGCGACCGATTGGCCGGCTTCGGGGATGATGTTCGAGGTGGCGCTGATGGCCACGGCTTCTGGCGGGACGGGGATGGATTGGGTGGGTATGATTTGCAAACGGCGGCGGTTGAGCCAATTGACCTGAGTCCGAATTTCGTTTTCGCTGACGCGGGCATCATCGAACGCGTTTCGAACGAGCGCTTTTCGCGTGTCTCTTGTCAATTTCACGGAGAGGATACTGTCGGCATTCGGAGTGCTCACGACCTTATAGGGAGTTTTGAGCTCGATCTCTTTGCAGACGGCTTCCGTCAAGCGTTCGCCGAGGTCTCGGCGGTAGCTGTCGGATTCGATCATCGGGACGTAGACCGTCGCGATATCGGGCGCGTAGAGAGAGGCGGTGCCTACCTGGTAGCCGATGCAGCCGGATAGCAACACGCATTGCGAAATGCAGATCGCGAAATGCAAAATGCAAATTCGGCGCAGGGGCGATGACGCGCGGGGTGAAGAGCTCATGCCGTTATTTTGTCGTCGTCGGGTCCGGGTTCGTATCCGACGTCCCGCTCTTGTCTGGAAGTTCGGCCAGGCGAGTGCCTTTGTTCTGCAATTCGGGGATCCGCGCGACGCGCGTTCGTTCGCGATTCTCCGGGAGCTTGTCTATCAAGAATGCCAGCTTCTTCGGGGGTTCGTCTGGCAAATCTTTGATTGACGCCACGCGATCAGTGGCTTTCTTCGCGACTTCCGTGTTGGGATATTTTTTGATCACCTGTGCGTAGTAGAATTTCGCGGCGCCGTAATCTTCCTTGTAATCGTAGTAAGCAGCCATGCGGTAATCGCGGCTTGCGATTTCCATGTTGAGCTGCCCTTCGACCGTGCCCAGGCGATCTTTTTCTTCCTTGCTGAGGCGTCCGGAGAATTGCGAATTCAGTTGCTTGACGAGGGTTTTGGCTTCTTCCAGAGGAGCGCCGTCGTAGTCTTGGCCCTGATATTTTCGTAACTTGGCTTGCAGGCCGAGGAGATGCGCTTCGAACTGGAGCTCGCTGCGCGGGTATTCTTTCCGAAGCAGCGTGTAGTTGTAATCGGCTTCTTCGAATTGGCCGTAGCGGAAGTAGATGTTGGCAGTGGCCATGATCGCGTCGTCGGCACGCGGCCCGGTGGGGTCATTCAAGCGAATGCTTTCGTATGTTTTGATGGCGTGACCGATCGTATCGAACCAAGGCCGCGTTTTATCAGTGGCATTGGGCGTTAGTTCGTAGTGATGATACTCGGCGTCTTTTTCTTCCCAGTAGCGGGCGATTTTCCACTCGCGGTCGATCACGGTGTCCATGTACCGCGTGTTGGCGTATTCTTTGACGAGTTCGTCGTAGGCGTCGCGGGCGTGGATGTAGTCGTCGGCGAAGAAGTAGCTCTCGGCGCGCATGAACATGGCGTCTTGCTCGATTTGAGCATGCGGGCCGCGAGACACGGCAGTTTCGAATTGCTGTGCCGCTTCTTTGAATTTCTTGGCACGGAAGGCTTGATCGCCAAGGACGTATGACTGGCGGGCGAACTGCTCGTTGGGTCCGTAGCCGATCGCGGTCTTGACCTTGTCGTACTGAACGCGCGGATCGAGGCCCGGCAACAGGCCGACTTCTTCCGTGCCCTCGCCCGCGGCGATGACCGCCTCTGGCGCGATGGGAGCGGCAATTGGTCTTCCGTTGCCATCGAAATAGCCGTCGACGCCAGGGACGCGGTAACCTTGGCCGGCATCGAAGACAGCGAGCTTTTTATTTTCTTTCCACCATTGCGCGGTGCCGGGCTTGCTCGCCGCGGGGTCGCTGCTCCAGGGCCAAGCGCACGACTCGCGAATGGGCGCGGCGTTGAGCAGCGCGAATGCCGTGATGAGCGCAATCGCGAACTTGGCGCGAGCGCGAAGCGGTCCACGGAGCGGCAGAGAAGAACCTGTACTCATGCGAGAGATCAGCGCGGGAGCGGAGATATCCGGACGACGAGGGCGGGAAAATACGCGGCATGCTGGCGCGACGTCAAGAGCAGAGCGACGATTCGCCGAGGATACTTGCCAGCATCGCTGACACCGGCTGGAGTTTCGCAGTGCTTACACTGCTTCCAGCGATTCTTGTCGAACTCGCTCGAGACGCACTCGATTTACGCGGCGGCGAGTAGCTTCCAGCACAGTAAGGCGAACCGAATCTTGCCAGGTGATAGTTTCGCCGACTGCTGGCACGCGACCGAATTCGGCGAAGACGAAGCCGCCGATCGTGTCGAAATCGTCGTTCTCCGGCAGATCGAAGGACATGACGGAATTGATATCATCGACATGGGCGCGGCCGACAGCGACGCAGGTGTCGTCGTCGATTTTGCGGATTTCCTCTTCGGACTTTTGATCGTACTCGTCGTCGATCTCGCCGACGATTTCCTCGAGCACATCTTCAATGGTGACCAGGCCGGAGACGCCGCCGAATTCATCGAGGACTACGGCGATGTGCGTGCGACTTTTCTGAAACAAGTTGAGGAGATCGTCGACGGGTTTCGTTTCGGGAACGAACTGCGGCTTTCGGAGCATCTCGTCAACGGGGCGTCGTTTTTCGCCCGCAGGCTTCGCCAATTCCGGCAGCAAGTCTTTGCTGTAAAGAATGCCGATGATTTCGTCGCGCGAATTGCCGTACACGGGTACGCGGGTGTGGCCCCATTCGATGAGGGTTTCCACGATCTCATCCCAGGGCGTATCGGCCTGGATCATGTGCATATCGGTGCGCGGTGTCATGATGTTCGAGACCACGGCATCGCCGAGCTCCATCACGCCCTCGATCATTTCGCGGGCTTCCTCTTCCAGCAGGCCTTCGCGGTGGCCTTCGCTGACAATAGTGCGAATTTCTTCTTCGAAAGATTCTTCACTCGGTTCCGAAGGCGATCGCCCCGCCACGCGATGTAGCATTCGATCAACGATGCCGGCGCCCCACACGAGCGGAGCAGCCAACTTGCCGGCAAAACTCCACACGGACCAAGTTGAGTAGAGAAAGCGAGCGGCTCCCACGCGTGCAACCGACCAGGGAAGCCAGACGGTAGTTATGGCCGCGATTTGACCGAGCACGATGGCGGTGGCAACGAGCACGAGCCAAGGCTGCGAGTCGGTGTCAGCCGATTCGAGCCAGCACCACAGCATTCCGCTACTTAGCGAGAATGCCAGGAAGATCGCGACGAACATTTCGACGCCGAGGGCGACGCGCTCGTGGTCGCGGAGAATATCGGCGAACCGCTCCGGATTTTCATGCTGTTGGCAGATTTGCTCTAGTTCGTGGCGGGAAAACGAGTGGAGCGATCGCGCGGCGATGGCGGAGATGCAGGCCGCCACGAGGCTCGCCGCGGCGAGCCAAAGAAATGCACTTAACATCACGGCGTCGTCGCTCCGTCGGGTACTTCGCCGCCGTGTGCTTCATTTACTGGCTCGTCGCCGCAACAGTTGCGGAACGTCGCATCCCAACCGAACTCGCCCAAAAACTGAGCTTCGGCAAGCCGCATTTCGCGCGCTTCGGAAGGCGTTTTATCCCTATAGCCAACCAAGTGCAACATGCCGTGAATTACGTAGAGCAACTGCTCGGCGGCCGGGGTGCAACCCAATTCGGCAGCGGCGGACGCGGCTGTATCGGCGCTGATGATCACTTCGCCTTCGAGGTGATTGCCGTCGTCTTGGAGGGCGAAACTGAGGACATCGGTCGGGTAATCGTGGTTCAGAAACTGCCGATTCAGTTCGTGGATCGCTTCGTCATCCACGATCGCTAGGCTAATCATGGCAGATGTGAAATCCGACTCCCGCAGAACGGCCCGTGCTGCCGCGATCAATTGCTCTTCGTCGATGGCGTGCTTTGACTGGCCGTTCGAAAGCAATACTTCGAAATCGTTCGACGGGCACAGTTCGGTGATCGATTCGTCGGACATAGTGACTCTACCCGCAAGCAAGCTTGCTTACGATACGCTAAGCCGTCTCCTGATCCGGATATTTCACGCGGCCATGATACACGGCCGTGAGCGACTTCACCAAACTATCGCCGATGCGGCGAACCTCTTCGAGCGTGAGCCCGCATTCGTCGAATTGGCCGTCGAGGAGCCGCTTGCGGCTGATGTCGTCGACGAGGCTTTCGATGCGCGAGGGGGTTGGTTCGACCAGTACGCGGCTGGCGCTTTCGACGGCGTCGGCCATCATGAGGATGCCGGCTTCTTTGGTCTGCGGTTTCGGCCCTGGGTAGCGGAAGGAGCTTTCGTCCACATCCGCGCTATCGGGATTCGCCTTCTTACTTTCGCTGGCCTGGCGGTAGAAGTATTCGACCAGCGTCGTGCCGTGGTGTTGTTGAATGAAGTCGATGATGGGTTCGGGAATCTTCGCCTGCCGTGCGA
>JABDGM010000080.1 GCA_013286045.1 Planctomycetota bacterium
CACTGCCCCTGCGCCACAACTCTGGTTTGACGGAGGGCACTGAGTGCTCCCGACGCCCTATATTTATGACGCAGAATCCGTTGGAATTGAGCGGGACATAACTGCCATCAATACTCTCAATCAGTGAAATTGCAAGCCGGCTCCGCATGCCGCCATAAGTTCCGAGGACGGCTACCGCCACTCCACTTTGCACTTCGGATGCGCATCAGAGAATCGCCTAACCGCTTCCGGAGACACATCTCTCTTGGCGATTCGTATGATGTCAATCTGCGGCATCGCGTTCAGCACATCCAGATCTGCATCGGAAATTCCGGAGTTGTACAACCCAAGGCATGTCACGGCTGCCAGTCCGCTCAACTCTGAAATGCCTTCGTGCGAAATAGGGCATCCATTAAGCTCCAAAATGCCGAGATCCTTTAGCCGTCCAGCCGTGACATTCCGGCGCCTGTCACACGAGTCCCGTTCAACTTTATCCATCTCAGATTCGGAAGCTCGACTAAATAGTCGATGCATTTGTCGGTTACTTCCGTGCCGTCCAGATCGACGCCAACCAAACTTTTCAAGGCTTGCAGTTGTTGGATGCCGTCATCTGAGATGCGGTTCTGTACTCGGTTTGGAATCGGCGTCCCGCCGAAATAAACCTCATTCGCTAGATCAAGTGTCCGAATTCGACGAAGTCCTCGAAGGAACGTAAGGTCGGTATCTGTGGCTCAGGGCGTGCATCGAGCGTTCACAGCAGTCCATCAATCTGTTCCAGATAAAGAAAGTCGCGGCTCGGTATGAACTAGAAACAGTTCCATGCGAAGACTCGTAATTGGCGTGACCTGGGAATTCGGTGACGAGCATTGCGCACGAGAGCGGCACGTCCAGGGGTCCGCGATCGTCATTATGTGGCCGGGAATAGCTGGTTGTATATACAACCGTTTGGCACGGTTTTGGGAGTTTTGGCTGCGAACGCCCGCGCTCATTTGAGGCCGGAAAAATAGATAATTCCGCACTTCTGCGGAAATCTGGAGATTACCCAGTTTGTTTTAGCAAACCGGCGCTTTCGACCACTCAGCCACCTCTCCGAGGCGGCGTAGCCGAGTTAACGGACGCCGCGTGGAAGTCTTATTATTTTACCGCGATTGGCGAATGTCGCAAGTGGAACTGCGGCCGAACAGGGCGGCCGGCCGAATTCTTGCCTAAACGCTTTTCGCCGACTATTTTGTGGCGATCCGCATTGCGTAGAACGATCGCCATACGAAAACCAGGGCGACGACAAACAGCACGGCCGCCCAGAGCAGTCGCCAAGTGGGGTCGATTTCAATCGCCAATTCGACGGCGAGCAGGCCGAAGAGCGTGGTGAATTTGATAATCGGGTTGAGTGCGACAGACGACGTGTCCTTGAACGGGTCGCCGACCGTGTCGCCAACGACAGTCGCCGCGTGGAGCGGCGTTCCCTTCTCGCGCAAGTTCACCTCGACGATTTTCTTGGCGTTGTCCCACGCACCGCCGGCGTTGGCCATGAAAATAGCCTGGTACAAACCGAAGATCGCGATGGAAATCAAATAGCCGATGAAGAAGTATTCGTTTAGGCACGCAAACGCAAGCGTGATGAAAAACACCGCGAGGAAGATATTGAACATGCCGCGCTGGGCGTACTTGGTACAAATTGCCACGACCCGCTTACTATCTTCAATCGAAGCACTTTTGGCAGCGCTGTCCAAGCGAATATTCGCTTTGATGAATTCAACGGCCCGGTAAGCGCCGGTGACCACCGCTTGTGTGGACGCTCCCGTAAACCAGTAAATTACCGCCCCGCCTGTAATCAGGCCGAGCAAGAACGGTGGGTACAACAGCGACAAATTGAACATTGCCACTTTGTCGGACATTCCATCCGTGAGCAACATGATAATCGAGAAAATTAACGTAGTTGCGCCGACCACTGCGGTGCCGATGAGAACGGGTTTCGCCGTGGCCTTGAATGTATTCCCGGCTCCGTCGTTCTCCTCAAGGAAGTGCTTGCCTCTTTCGAAGTCTGGATCGAAGCCGAATTCGTCATTCACTTCCCGGCGAGCATTCGGTTGGCTGGCGATCGTCGAAAGTTCGAAGACCGACTGAGCGTTATCCGCCACTGGCCCGTAAGAGTCGACCGCGATGGTCACAGGCCCCATGCCGAGGAATCCGAACGCCACGAGGCCGAACGCAAACACGGCAGGAGCGATCATCAAGTGTTCCAACGAGCCAACGCCGTTCCCGACGGCGCCGGAAATCGCAACGAAGTAGGCAATGCCCATCAGGCCCGCGATGACCAAGCCCATCCAGAAGGCGCTAAAATTGCCGGCCGTCAAACCGGACAGAATATTGAGCGAGGCGCCACCTTCTCGCGAGCATGCTACGACTTCCTTCACATGGGAAGAGTTGGTCGAAGTGAATATCTTAACGAGCTCGGGAATGATCGCCCCAGCCAACGTGCCGCACGTGATGATCGTGGCGAGCTTCCACCACAGCGTCCCATCTCCCAAATCGCGAATCAGTAGAACAGACGCGATGTAGGTCATCGCGACGGAAATAATCGAGGTCAACCACACGAGCGACGTAAGGGGCTTTTCGAAGTCCATAACGTCTGCTTGTTCGTATTTTGCTTTGGCGACACGCTCGTTAATTGCGTAGGCCACCACGCTGGTGATGACCATCAATACACGCATCACGAAAATCCAAACCAGCAATTTGACTTGATCGGGCGCCGCCGCGGCCTGGGCGGCAGCGCGTTGTGCTTCGGTCGCAGTCTTCATCGTTACGCCGGACGGCAAATACAGCGGCGTAATCGCCAGCATAATGAATACGATCAACGCCACGCCTGTAACGCCGTAGGTTTCGAAACCATCGGCCGTCGGACCTACCGAGTCGCCAGCATTGTCGCCGGTGCAGTCGGCGATAACGCCAGGATTGCGGGCGTCGTCTTCATCGATATTGAAGACGATTTTCATTAAGTCGGCGCCAATGTCGGCGATTTTCGTGAAAATACCACCGGCGATACGCAGTGCGGCCGCGCCGAGCGATTCGCCGATTGCGAAACCAATGAAACATGGCCCTGCGTAATCCCGCGGAACGAACAACAGAATCGACAGCATGATCGCGAGCTCAACGCTGATCAGCAGCGTGCCGATACTGATACCGGCCTGCAGCGGAATCGCATAAACAGGAAAGGGCTTGCCGCGCAAGCTGGCAAAAGCCGCGCGCGAATTCGCATACGTGTTGATACGGATTCCGAACCACGCCACGCCGTAACTGCCGGCGATACCAATCAGGCTAAATGCCACAATCGTCGCGACGCGGTCGGTCGGCATACCCTTCAGCCAACCGAAATAGATCACCATCACTGCGCCGATAAACAGCTCGAGCAACAGGATGAATTTGCCTTGCGTAATCAGGTAAGTCTTGCACGTTTCGTAGATCAGCTCCGAGATATCGCGCATCGAGCGATGAACGGGCAAGTTCCGAAGCTTCACGAACGTGACGAGGCCGAAGGCGACACCCACGAACGAAATGACGAGACCCACCATCAAAAGGGTCCGGCCACTCACTCCCCCCAGGAATGAAACGCTTCCCATATCGGGAAGAACGAGGTCCGCTTCGCTTGCTGCCGCGGTAGATACACTTAGCAAAAGCATGAGCGCCGCGGCGCTGGCCTGAGTGAGAAAACGCTTCACGATGCGACAGACCTCCACAAACGAAAAACTATAATGACAAGACCAGCGATGCGATGAAGTTCCCCGAGGGGGCTGAAGCTCGCACCACGATGGCCCGGCTCACCGCCGCAACTCATTGGAACCGACCATTTTAGAAACATCCGGCGCCGTTGCGGGCAGGGTGGATAGACAACTGTAGCACACCGATAGGCAGCCCGACTACCGCCATTTTCCCAGTAGATTGCTCGTTCTACGACGGGTGGAGCAGTGGGAGCTAAAAATCAATAGTTCGGATGCGCTAAACGTTGAATCGCGCCCGTCCCTAGATAAGCAATCTGCGATAAAGATTCGCACCAGTTCTGAATGACTAAGCCGACATTCGCGTTGCGATCGATTTGCTCGAGAGCAAGCAAGCACGCGTCGAGTTCCGACACCGCAGCTAACATGCCACTTTCCGGCATTTCGCGCAACGTGCCGCGATAAAAATCCAGCGCGAATCCAATAATAATACGCAGGCGCTCCCGGCGCTGGGCCGCTTCTTTGCCTGCGTCATCTGTGCAAGATTGCACGCTACGCGCTAGGCGAACGCTGTCGACTCGCGCCGCACGCAGTGCCGCCAGGAAGTGTTCACGAAACTTCCAAAGTTCCGGATCGGCAAGCTGCTTGGCGCGCTCCAGGCTGCCATCGCTAAGCCCCGCCATCTGCGCGGCAAACGCCGGATCGGAAACGATACCGGTGGCAATTAGAAGATTCGCAACCGTCTCGGTCTCCAACGGCTGAAACCGCATGACCTGCGACCGCGATCGAATTGTCGGCAGCTGCCGGCTCGGGCTGGTGCCAATGAGAATCAACAGCGCGCTCGGCGGCGGCTCTTCGAGCGTTTTGAGCAGGCAATTTGCGCTGGCGATTCCGAAGTGGTCGGCGTCGTCGACAATCGCCACTTTCCGCCGTCCAAAGAACGGACGCATCCCGAGTCGATGACACAGGCCTTCCTGATTGCGATGCTCGCGGTCTCCAATGAACAGCTCGATCGGCAACGTCGCCTTATCGGCCGGCAAGCCGACGACGTCCAGATCCGGATGATTCCCGCCAGCAAACAAACGGCACGATTCGCAATCGCCGCAGGGCGTCAGGCTGGCTTCCGAGGCATTAGTGCATAACAGTGCGTGGGCCAATTCGAGCGCAAAACGTCGCTTACCAATACCGGGCGGGCCCACAAACAAATAGGTGCTTGCCAATCGGCCTGCGCGAAGCGTCTGCCGAAATCGTTCGGCAATCTCATCGTGTCCGTAAATGCCTTGCCACATGGATGAACCGCCGGCCGATCGCGATGCAGTAATTCTTAGGTCGAAAGCGAATCAATGTATACTGAAACTGCACTGTTTTAACACGGAACGAACGGCACTTCGATGGCCTCTGCCGATCCGCGACATATGATTGCATGCCCCCGCTGCAAAGCACGCTTTGCCGTGCCTGCGTCGTTGGTGGGACGACGGGCGCGGTGCGACTCGTGCAACGAGCCGTTTGTGGTGCCTGCGCTGGATACTTCAACCGTAATAGAACTTCGGCCAGAGGCGGCCTCACCAAAAAATCCGGCTTCTCAACAAGTATCTCAACCAACGGCAAAGCCCAAACCGGCGAGCGAGCTGCAACTCGTCGGCTTCGAATGTCGCGTGTGTGGAACGCGTCTCTATGGCCCCGCGGATAAGGTCGGCAAAAAACTCAAGTGTCCCGATTGCGGCGCCGGTACCGTAATTCCCGAACCGCCGAAGCCCAAGGAGAAAGTGATGCCCGCCGCGTTGGAAGGCGAGCAGTACGAATTGTGGGACATCGACGAGCAGCCGCTGCCTAGCGAGACGGTTGCCTCCCAGCCGCGATACATCAACATCAGTTGCCGAATATGCGGCTCACTTATTACGGCGCGGGTTGAGCAGGTGGGCGAGCAAATCGCCTGCCATGATTGCGATACGATACATGTCGTGCCGAAGCCGGCGCTCCCCGCTAAGAAAGTTTCGGTGCTCGCGTCCGATTCACAAACCCCGAAGCTCGACCCCAACGCTCACCCAGGCGAACGGCCGTTCGTGATGCCGACCTCTCACCGGCTCACGATGGTCGAAGAACGGCAGGAAGCCGAGTACGCCGCTGCCGCGCACAAGGCCCAACAAACGGGCAAGCGAATGATGCTCGACACGCGCGGCCGTCCGACCTTGCCGCCGTACCCATTGCTGACAGGAATCGTTGGTTTCCCGTTCACCCCCGGTGTGCCCTCAAGATGGATTGTGCTGACGCTCACTTTAGTCCTATGGGGTGGAGTGCTCATCGACGGCGTGGGCGCTTGGATCAATTGGGCCGTGAAACCCGTCGGTGTCGAGGCGGCCTTTGCCGGACTTGTGGAGACATTCTGCGCGCTTCCAGTCGCGATCGTCTGGTACGCCGCGGTTTCCAGCATTGTCATCGCAATCTTTTCGCAGAGCTCCGTAGGCGCGCGGCGAGTCGAAGACTGGCCGTCGTTGAATTTCATCCACTCGATGGGTGAAATGTTTCCGCTTGCCATCGCCGTTACGTTCTGTGCGGCGCCAGGCTGGGCGATCGGGCATTTGTTTGCAGAAGAACTGTGGCAAGAGATGCTGCCCGGCGGAATAACGCTGATCTTAGGATTGCCGATCGTACTACTGTCGCAGCTCGCCGGAAATTCAACTTGGGAATTGATCGATTTGAGAGTACTCGGCGCCGCAGTGCGCTGTCCATTCTCGATGATCCTCTTCTATTTGCAATCGGCGTGCTTATTGGCGATTTGTGCAGCCGCAGTCATCGCGACAGGGCAAAAGAACATTTACTTTACGTTGGTGACGGCGCCACTCTTGGTGGGGTGCGTCATTATTTACGCGCGGCTGCTCGGTCGGCTCGGCTGGCGGATATCGGAAAAAATCGCCGCGGACGAACCGGAAGAAGACGATAGCCCAGTCGGTCCCAAAAACTACAACCCGCCAAAGTTCTCGCAGCCCGCTAGTTGAAATACCGCACCGCGTTTTGGAAGATTCGCAACCCATCACCGGCCGGGCGCGCCGGTTCGCGGGTCCAACGCGGATGCTGCATCCAATCTACAAAACGTTCGGGATGGGGCATCAAGCCAAACACGCGACCGCTTTCGTCGCACATTCCTGCGACGTCGCCGAGCGCGCCGTTGGGATTGGCGGGGTAGGGGACCGTGGGGGCGATTGCAAACTGCGAAATCTTGATTGCAGTTTGCGCGGGCGCGGCATAGCGAAGGACGAATTTGCCCGAGCCATTCATGCGGTCGAAAACGTCGTCGTCCCGCGTCACAAACCTGCCTTCGCCATGTGCTACCGGCAATTCCAACTCTTGAATACCGTTTAAGAACGCACAGTTGCCCGGTTGAGTGCTCAAGCGTACCCACCGCGCCTCAAAATGACCAGAATCATTCGCCGCGAGCGTAGCAGTCGGACCCGCAGCGTCGCCCGCGGCAAGCAAATTCGTTTTCAAGAGTACTTGAAAGCCGTTGCAAATTCCGATGATTAATTTGCCCGCCTCGCGAAACGCCGTGAGCGTCTCGGCAAGATGATGCCGAATCTGCCCACCGAAAATCCGCCCCGCCGCAATATCGTCGCCATAGCTAAACCCGCCTGGAATGCACAACACTTGGAACTCTGACAGAAGCCCGACGTTTTCTAAAACGCGGTTCACATGCAATTTGTCGGTCAAGCCGCCCGCGAGGTCAAAGGCGTGCGCAGTCTCGGCATCGCAATTGGTGCCGGGCGCTCGAAGGATCAGGATGCGAGGTCGAACCATTTCTTATCTTCGTGAATCGATGCCAACGTGCGGGGTTTACGCGTGCATGAATGCTTTCCAAGACTGTTTCAATTCGTTGAGGCTCGCAGAAATTATAGGTCTTGCTTCCAATTGAATCTCCAACGTCGAACTCGATTGCACGGCGCCAATTTGCCGGCATTCGGTTTGATCCTGAAAGCATTTTTCAAATGCCGCCGCCGAAGCGGCCTCGACTTCGCAAACAAACCGCGTGTTCGATTCGCTGAACAGAATTGCCGCCGCGTGATCTGCATCGCTCGTGCGGGGCACGCGGTCCGCCGCGATTTGTGCTCCAAGACCGCCCGCGAAGGCCATTTCAGCGACCGCGGCAGCGAGTCCCCCTTCGCTAAGATCATGGCACGCCCGCACAAGTCCGCTCGCGATTGCCCGATGCAGCGCTGCAAAAGTGCGCCGCGCCGTTTCTGGATCGACTGTCGGCACATCTCCGCCAGACAGGTCATTTACCAGCGCGAAATGCGATCCGCCAAGTTCATTGCGTGATTCGCCGACGATGTAAATGAGGTTGCCCGACTTCTTGAGGTCCATCGTCACGCATCGGGCCACATCCTCGACTTGCCCGATCGCGCTAATCAAGAGCGAGGGCGGAATGGCGATCGTGTGGCGAGCTCCATCGTTTCCCTGGTAGCTGAATTCGTTATTCAAACTATCCTTGCCGCTGATAAACGGCGCACCCAGCGCGATTGAAACGTCGTGGCAAGCCAGGGCGGCCCGAACGAGACCTCCGAGTGTTTCCGGCCGCTCGCAGTCTCCCCAACAGAAGTTGTCGAGAATTGCGACGCGTGCCGGATCTGCGCCTACCGCCACGCAGTTGCGGAGCGCTTCATCAATCGCGCTCGCCGCCATGTGATAGGGGTCGAAATCCCCGTATCGCGGATTCATCCCGCATCCAATGACGATTCCACGCCGCGAACCCAGCACTGGCCGTAATACCGCCGCGTCGCTCGGGCCGTCGTTCGCCACTCCCACAAACGGCTTCACTACGCTGCCGCCTTGCACCTCGTGGTCGTACTGCCGTACGATCCATTCCTTACTGGCCACGTTGGGCGACGCCAAGATTCGCAGCAAGTCGTCCGTGTAGTTTTCTTTGGATGGCAATGAAAGTGGCCGCGATTGGCTCGCCGAATACGTCGCCTTCCGCACCACGGGCGGCCGACCCTTGTGAAGAAACCGCATCTCCAAATCGGCAACGCAATTGTCGCGATAATACAAATGTAGACGCCCGCTCGGCACAAACCGGCCAATCACCGTTGCCTCAACTCCTTCCGAGCGGCACAAATCGTCGATCGCGCGCCAATTCTTCTCCGGCACGGCCAGTACCATCCGCTCCTGCGCTTCAGAGATCCAAATCTCCGTGTATGAAAGTCCTTCATACTTCAGCGGTGCGCGATCCAGATGCACTTCCGCACCGATCTTCTCACCCATTTCGCCGACCGCGCTGCTGAAACCGCCGGCTCCGCAATCCGTTACCGCGTTGAATAGCCCGCGATCGCGGGCCACAAGAAGCACGTCCAGCACCTTCTTCTCTTCAATCGCATTGCCGATTTGAACCGCGCCGCCGGAAATGTGCTCGCTCTGGCTGGTAAGCTCCGCGCTCGAGAAAGTCGCCCCATGAATGCCATCGCGTCCCGTGCGACCGCCGACCGCCACGATCAAATCGCCAGGCTCCGCCTGCTTGAATGACTTATCGCGCGGTATCAGTCCAACATTCCCGCAATACACTAGCGGATTGCCCAAGTAACGCTGGTCGAAGTACACAGCCCCGTTCACCGTCGGGATTCCCATGCGGTTCCCATAGTCGCGAACGCCCTCGACGACCCCATGCATAACGCGTCGCGGGTGCAGCGTCCCAGGCGGCAATTCGCTGGCCGGCGTATCCGGCCGCGCGAAGCAAAATACGTCCGTGCTGCAAATGGGCTTCGCCCCCATCCCGGTGCCCATGATATCGCGAATGACGCCCCCTACGCCCGTGTTCGCTCCGCCGTACGGCTCAAGGGCTGACGGATGATTATGCGTTTCGACTTTGAACGCCACGTTAAACTCGTCGTCGAATCGCACGATCCCCGCATTATCTTCGAACACACTCACGCACCAGTCGTCGGCGCCGAGCCGTTCGCGAATCGCGGTCGTCGCCGCGAAGATCGTCTCCTTTAGCATGTTTTCGAATCGTCGCTCGCCGTTTTCATCGGTGTACGAAATCCGACCTGCGAGTGTCTTGTGGCTGCAATGTTCGCTCCAAGTTTGAGCAATCGTTTCCAACTCCACATCCGTCGGCTCGCGATCCAATTCTCGGAAGTGCTTCTGAATCGTCTGCATTTCCGCCAGCTGCAAATAAAGCTGGCTCTCGCGACTGAGCCGCATCAGCGCGGCGTCATCCAACTGCCGGATTGGTGTGTTGCGCGACTCGAATCGATACGGCCGCCCCAATTCCAATCGTTCAAGCTCGAGCGCGCCGATGAAGACTTGTTCTATGGCATCATTCGCCAGCAGCTTTGAACCCACCGAGAGGATTTCAGCTTCGCTCGCACCGCTTAGCCAATATTTTCGAGCGGTCGCCATCGCCGTGGGTTGGACGCCGACATCCGCAGCAGCCGCGAGTGCACTCTGTGCGACTGGATCCATCACGCCAGGCTTGAGCAGAACGGTAACACACTTGGCCCCATTTAGCGCGCCGCCGTCCGCTTGACCCTCGGTCGCTGAAAGTTGCCGAATGTTGGCGCGCTCGACGACCGAATCAACGAGCAGCTCCGCCGCCAGCTTTTCGATCTTGGCCCGATCCAGTGCATCACCTTCGACGAGATAACCGCGAGCACTCGCCACCCGCAGGTCGTTGGCTAGCCCAAATTCACGCGCTGCGGTGGCGACGCGCTCCGCAACTCGATCGAGCTGGCCCTCGGCCGGGTGAATGTCAATCTCCCAAAGCATCGCGTTCCCGCTTCCTTTTTGCGGCCGTTTCCAAAATCGAGCGCAGGGTCTCGTTATCGCCTTGTTCCAAACTTTCACGCAGCGAAGCCAGCGATTGATCTAGTAGATCTATTGCTTCCAATACGTGCTCTCGATTGGCCGTGAAGATCGCCTGCCAAAGTTCGGGATCGGCAGCAGCCACTCGCGTTGTGTCACGCCAACCACCCGCCGTAAGTGGAAGCAATTCAGTCGGCGTCGCGGCAGCCAAGGCCACTGCCGCGATGTGTGGCAAATGGCTGGTAATCGCAAGAGCTGCATCGTGCTCGGCAGGTTTCATCGTCCGCACATTCGCGCCCAACGCCTGCCAAAATCCACTCACTTCCGTAATGGCTGCCGGCCGCGTGTGTTCGGTTGGCGTAACCACAACCACGCGCCCATCGAACAGATCCCCACGTGCATGTTCCGGCCCGGTCCGATGATCACCCGCCAGCGGATGACTTCCGACAAAACGCGGCCCACTTCGTCGCGAGGCCAAGCCAGCATCCACCGCTGCCACGATCGCAGCTTTTGTACTTCCCGCATCCGTGATTAATGCTCCGGCAGGGCAGGCTGCCGAGGCTTGTACGACCCGCTCGGCAATCGTATCAACGGGCGTCGTGACGATCACGAGCTGCGCCTGCGAAACGCCATTCGCTAGATTCGTGACGCCATGGTCGATCGCGCCGACTTCGCGTGCTACGTCCAAGCTCTGCTGACGTCGTCCGATGCCAATAATCTTTTGGGCCAGCTTTCGCTCGCGAAGTGCCAGACCAATCGAGCCACCGATCAGTCCTACACCGACGATGGCTACCGTGTCATACTCGACCATGTGCGAATTCTAATTCGCTCACGCTAGGTAGGCGAGGGGCCGAGCCGAATGAATAGCGCCCACGCCGAAACACGCCGCCTCTGAAAGCAATTCCAGCAGTTTGGAGAGCGCAGTGCGCATTATTTACTTGCAGTCGGCGCCGTGAGCCCTTCGATTCGCAACGTTGTCACACGATTCGGCGGCGCAATTTCAACGATGCGGATCGCATGATTATTCGTATCTGCGACGTACAGCCGACCATTCGCGGCCGATAACCCGGCCGGTTCATTAAAATTCGCTTCCAGACCCTTATCGGAATCGTTGGTCCCGGCGCGGCCCGTCCCCGCCACTGCACGGCTGCTGTTTTTCGCTATGTCGATTTCCTTAAGTTTATTGTTGTACGTATCGGCCACATACAATTTGCCGTCAGCCCACGCAACTCCGAGCGGATGCTGAAGTCTGACCTCAGAGCCAATTCCATCCACATCGCCAAAATCGAACAGCGTATTCGTGAGCCCCACGGGCGTCCGCACTTTTCCATCAGGCTCGAAGGGCACAGCCCGAATCGTGCTCCCCTCGCTGTCCGCGACAAATAATTGCGTACCGTCCGATGTCAGCCCACTCGGCTGCGCGAACGATGCAAATCCCTCCTCATAGGGCGTCTTCGGCAGAAGTACACCATCGACGATATTCTCTCGCCCGTTCCCCGCATACGCAGCGATTTTGCTGCCATCGAGCGCCATCTTCCAAATCTGGTGCATGCCCGCCATCGCGATGAATAAGTCCTTGTCGCGATGCCAAAGCGCCCAAGGACTCGAAAGCGAGGTCGACCGCAGCTTGTTCGTTGACGGAACGGCATCGCCATCAAGCGAGCCACTATCTTTTCCAAGCACATCGGCCCAAGCGCTTCCTTTATTCCCAGTGCCCGCGACCGTCGTAACCTGAGCGGCGGGAAGATCGATCTTACGTATAAGATGGTTTTCCGTGTCTGCCACATAAAGCGCACTTTCAACGAGTGCCATGCCTTGCGGGTGATTAAAGCTACAAGCGTCGAATCCACCATCGGTATGCCCGGTCTCACCAGTTCCGACGATGCTCTGCAGCTTTCCGTTCAGCGACGCAATCACAATTCGGTTATGATTGCTATCCGCAACGAAAAGCAAATCGCCTGCCGCGTCCGCCAAAATCTTGCCAGGAAATCTCAACGGCTGCGCGGCGAGCTTCCCCTCGCCGACAAGCACCGGCCGAGGCCCTGGTTTCAGTAATCCGTGCGATTGATAAAAAGGCAGTCCGCGCTCGATCACACCTTTTATTTCTTCGAATGTCCGCTCGCCGTTGGCCGCCCATACGACGTCCCCGGCCGGATCAATTAGTACCAACGTTGGCCAGCTTCGGGCGCCGTAACGATTCCAGATCGTAAGCTGTGCGTCATTGACGACTGGGTGCTCAATCTCATAACGCAGCACTGCTTCGCGAATATTGTCCGTTATATGCTCGCCCTCGAATTTCGCCGAGTGAACGCCGATGATCACCAACTCTTTCGGAAATGTGTGCTCCAGTTTCTTGAGTTCAGGCAGCACGTGCATGCAGTTGATGCAGCAATAAGTCCAAAAATCGAGCAGGACGAATCGCCCGCGCAACTCCGGAAGCGATAGCGGTTTAGCCACATTGACCCACTCCCCGCCATCAAGCGGCGGGGCAGCAATCCGTTGCGGGTAGGGGTTTCCGAGGCTATTTGAAGGAGTGTCGACCGCCTGGGCGAACGCCGCCCCACAGCCGCCAAATCCCCCGCCAAGAACACCCAGGGCAAAGAGTGTCCAGTAGAGTCCCAAAAAATTTTGCCGCCGCCGACGTGCGGCATGCCGTTCGCCACGAATCCGCCAGGTACAAACCATGTGTCGACCCGTCGCTCGATTTTAACGAATGTATCGCCTGAACCGCCTCCGCTAGGCCCTGCGTATACAAAACGAGGTGCCTCGGGGGCCCGATGAATGTCTTTCCGCTATCACATTCTATCCATTCGGTTCCTTCGCGCTCAGTTGGCGTCCCAGGGTGGGCGCACAACGGCAATGCCGGAGTTGCCGGTGGCATTCTTTAAAACCTGCAGTCGCAATCGTTTGCGTTTCAGTCCTATAATTATGCCGATGGGGATATTATCTCCGCATTTTGCGGCAACAAGGTCACCCATAAGATTACGCGTCAGCTTTCGAGCCTGACATAGGGGGGTTGGGTCCAATGCGTATGCGCTACTACACCATTGCCGCGGCCGCGGTCATCTCGTTTATTGCGAGCTCAGGTTTCGCCGAACCCTGGGTCACGAAAATGTTCAGCGACACGAAGCACGACTTCGGCACGGTCGCTCGCGGTGCAGACACCGTCTATAAGTTCCAGGCCAAAAACATTTATAAGCAGGACATCGAGCTCCTCACCGTGAGTTCGAGTTGCGGGTGCACGACGCCCACGATCGACAAGAAAGTATTGAAGACCGGAGAAATTGGCTACGTCACCGCGACGTTCAACACGCGTACGTTTACTGGCGTACACGGTGCGACGCTCACCGTTGGAGTTCGTTGGAGCGATGGCGGTAACTGGCGGCATGCAGAAACGCAGCTTCGCGTGGATGGCAACATCCGCGGCGATGTCGTGTTCACCCCCGGTGCAGTGAAGTTCGAAAGTGTTGACCAAGGTGCAAAGGCCGAGCAAAAAGTCGATGTCACGTACGCTGGGCGCTCCGATTGGAAAATCACCGACGTCCGCGGAGCGAGCGACGCACTCGAAGTTGAGCTCGCACAAACGCAACGTTACACCGGTAAGGTTTCTTACCAACTGCTGGTCCGCCTGAAAGATTCTGCCCCGGCGGGTTACTTCAACGAACAGCTCGTGCTTGTCACCAACGACGGTGAAAACCCACGCATTCCGATTTATGTCACGGGCCACATCACGCCGCAAATTGCGGTACGCCCGGAATCGCTCACACTTGGCACCGTAAAGATGGGCCAAGAGGTTGCGAAAAGGTTCCTTGTCAGTGGCAAGTCGCCCTTCAAGATTCTCTCCATTCAGTGCGATGACGAGCAGAGCTTCAGCTTCAAAACAGACGATCAATCGAGCGATCACCACATTGTGGATGTGAAGTTCGTCGCCAACAAAAACGCTGGCGATATCAAGGAACCGATTCGCATCGCCACCGATCTTGGTAACAAGTTTCAGGCGAGCCTGATGGCTTACGCCACGATCGAGCCGAGCGACCAACAGCCAACCGCAAAGGACACGAACGTGGCCAAACCGGCCACAGATGCTGGCACCGCCACCAGTGCCGATGCCACCCCCGGAAGCGTCGCCCGCCAATAAGTAAGAACGCTTTCGCTGTTTGAACAAATCTACCGGCGCCAAGGTAAAACTTGGCGCCGGTTTTTTGCGCCTTCTAGCACCGCAGGCATTCCCAGCCCGGCACGCAACCAGATTGACAGCGCTCACATTTGCCGGAATAATCCCGCCCTCTTCTCAACGTCTCATCGAAAACTCCGCGCTAGCGTAGGCCTTGCGGGAAGGTGACCGGGTTGCTGCGCAATTTCGTAGTTAGATCGTTCATCGTCGTTGCACTGACAACGGTGTGGACGCCGCTGCGCGCCCACGGTTCCGAGCCAGATCGCCCAAAGTCGACAATCAGACTTGTCGGCGACGAGGAACCGACCGGTCCTCGGCGCAACACGCAGCCGCTCAATGTTCTTCCACCCCAGCACGACGGCGAACTTCCGCAACCCATCACAAACACCGAACTGCCACAGTCGCCGGTTTCGCAACCGCAGGATCCGCAATCGACTGATTTGCCACCGATGGGCAATGCACCTTCGTCGCTAGATGATTATTCGACAGAGCAGGGCGGCCAAGAACCAGAACTACATTCGAACTCAGAGTCGTTTTTCGACCGCCTCAAATGGCTCGGCCTGCGACATTACTCAACAGATGGCCGCAACGCAGGGATGGGAATTCCGCTTGTCGGCACTAGTTGGCTCAATCGGCCTTACTACCTCGGTATCGATTTGGGAACCGTTTGGATAACTGATAGTGTGCAGCCCGACGTGACACGCGACACCGACATGTACGGCGGCATCTATGCGGGTTGCGATTGGGATTACTACTGGGGCACCGAATTCGACATCCAGCGCGCCACTCCAGAACTTATCAACGAGCACGTGCCGAACGCCCCGCGCGGCGATCGCATGATGATCTACACGGCGAACATGATGTATTACCCCTGGGGCGATTCCTATTACCGTCCCTATTGGCGGCTCGGCATCGGCGAAATGGATGTCGACTATCCGATGGACAATGGCCAACGACGGGACGAATCGCTGTGGAATTTCCCCATCGGCATTGGGATCAAATACCCGGTTCGCCGCTGGCTCGCGGCCCGTGCCGAAATTACCGACGAGCTTGGCCTGGGTAACAGCGGCGTCGCCACGCAGCACGATATTACGCTCACATTCGCCCTCGAATGGCGATTCGGCGCTCATCCCCGCTCGTATTGGCCGTGGAACCCCAGCCGCCACATTTGGTAATGGCACGTGGGTGCCGATCGCCACATGGTATATTGGCGAACGACGTTCCACCGCATCTTTCTGCATGGCATCACCAAACACTCCGTCCCCCGCTGCCCCTCGCATCGCCATCATTGGCGGCGGAATCAGCGGCTTGGCCGCGGCGCATCGCCTCAGCGAGGTGCTCCCCGAGGCAAGTATCGAGCTATTCGAGGCATCGAGCCGTCTGGGAGGAATCCTCCACACGGTCGAACGCGGTGGTTTTCTGATCGAACAATCTGCCGATAACTTCCTCATCAAACCGCCCGAAGCGCTCGAACTATGCCGCGAAGTCGGCCTCCAGTCCGATATGCTGACCACGGACGAATCGCGACGCCGCGCATTCGTTGTGCGCTCCGGGAAGCTAGTGCCGATTCCCGATGGCTTTTATCTGATGTCGCCGCGCAAGCTTTGGCCATTGCTGATGTCGCCGGCACTCAGCCTTCGTGGCAAGCTCCGCTTACTTCTCGAACCATTCATCCGCCGCCGCAAACGATCGTCCGTTGAAAGCCCACCGGACGAAAGAACCGACGAAAGTGTTGCCGCATTTACCCGTCGCCGCCTCGGTCGAGAAGTCTTCGAACAGCTCGTCCAACCGCTCGTCGCCGGGATTTATACAGCCGATCCTGAGCAGCTCAGCATGGCCGCCACCATGCCGCAATTTGTGGAGTATGAACGGACTTCTGGCAGCCTGCTGCGCGCGACGTTGAGCTTTTTTTCTCAGGCCAAAACTCCCGACGATGAGTCGTCGACTCAGCACTCGGCAAATGCCGCAACGGGCGCACGCTACGGACTCTTTGTGACGCCAAAAGATGGAATGTCGTCCTTGGTACGCAACGTCGCCGGTCGCCTTCCGCGAGTGACGATCAAACTCAACACGCCGATTACCGAAATCCGCAGCGAAGCCGATCGGTGGCGGCTGAACTTCGCTGACGCTCAGGCAAATCGCGAACCCACTCGCTACGACGCCGTGATCCTCGCAGTTCCCGCCCACGCCGCGGCAAAAATTCTCCAGTCTTGCGATCGCCAACTCGCCGCCGAGCTTGCTGCCATCGAATACTCAGGGTGCGCGGTGGTGAGTCTCGGATTTCGGCGGACTCAAATATC
>JABDGM010000081.1 GCA_013286045.1 Planctomycetota bacterium
AAATGTCGTGCGGCCAGGGGAAGCCCGATTCGAATGGCCGATTTCCTCAAGCCGTCGCCGTGCACTTGGTAAATCGTGATTCGACGAATAGTTTGCGAGTGGAACTTGTGGACGCCGCGTATGGTGCGGCGGAAATCTCTAAGACCATTGCATCAAATCAAGAAGCCGCAATCAAAGTGGACCTTACAGAGTCCAGCGGGTGGTATGATTTCACCGTGCGAACGGATTCGAACGAGCGATTCGAACGCACGTTTGCCGGACGCGTAGAAACCGGCGCTCTAAGCACGAGCGATCCGGCGATGGCGTAGTACGATGTTAAAGTGGAGCGGAAGGGAGTCGAACCCTCGACCTCTGCATTGCGAACGGGCCGCTTTCACTTTGCAAAACACGAAACCCCAGCCTTTTCCTGGGAAAACGACATTTTAGTTGTTGCCTCGCCCGCCTGCAATTGCCACTTTTGCCAGCTAACCGTGTAGTTACCGTGTAGTCATGCCATGCTGCAACACGATTGCAACAGTCATGCGTAAATCAAGTGCATTTGGAATTCGTATTCAAACTCTGACTGCAATTGCAACTTGTGACTCGATGCGGTGCCTTTTGTCCGCGCGAATTGGCAAGCGTCACGCAATATTCAGCCAAAGCAACGTTGAACTAGAATTGATCGTTGAGGGGGCATCGCATGAACGACGAACTGCTCTTGTCGCTTGAAGAAGCTGCGAAGTTGCTTCGCTAAAAGGCGAGCGGACCGCGCAAGATAGTCAGCCGAACGAAGCACGGCGGTCAAGGCGCAAAGATCAAGTTCTTTCAGATAGGGCAGGGGCCGATCAAGTTTCGCCGAGACGGATTGACGAGTTATCGCCGAAAATACGCGCCCGCGGAGCTTATCGCGCGAGGGACGGACCATCGCCCGTCGCAGCTTGTGCATCCAAGTCCAGGCCGTCTGATAACTCCGCAGGCCCAGGTTGCGCTGGATGCTCGACGCGCTGGCGCCGTTCTTTTGGCTGGTCAAGTACCAGATGGCTCGAAACCAGACCACCAGCGGCGTACGCGTGTCCTGAAAGATTGTGCCGGCGGTTACGGACGTCTGGTACGACACGCGCGACACACGAAGCGGCCCCGCGAGACCGGCCAAAACGCTTCTCCTTGGCAACGAGGGCAACTGAAACCCTCCGGCCAGCGAAGCTGAAAAAGATACTCGCGGCAGGCCCTCCTCGCTCGCGAACCAATGCTCCAACTCCAAGAGCGTTTTCGGATAATCCTCCCACCCCATCCCCGAACGCTTTATCTTGCGGTCGGTGGAGTCAAGTGATTGACTCAGACGATGCATATGTACGCATGTCAGGGGCTATCCAATAGCAAGTTGGAGGGGATGTCAACAGCGAAATTTTGACCACCTATTGGAAATACTGCCACCTCTAGAACACGCCCAAAAATATTGCTGTGAAATTCGTTGTCAGACCGCTACAATAGCCAGCCTGCGGGGGGGGAACTGCCACACCTGAAAACGGGAGTCCCCCATGTGCATGAACAAGAAGTTCCTCGTCTCATTTTCGCTTTTCGTGATCCTAGTTGCTAAGCGTCCGGCTAATTCGGCGAGCAAGTATTTCGACCTGAATGGTTCGGCGATTGGTTCAGGCGTTTCGGGTGACGGCCCCTACGGCTGGGGGACTTGGAATACAAAATCCGATGGCACTGGACTGGTGAGTAGTTTTAGTTCGGGCGACTTCGCGCGCTTTGCGGCAGGGACAGACGCCGGTTCCAGCGACTACACCGTCAATGCCAGTGGAGCTAGTGTCAGCGGTGTCGCGCTTCAGACGAATGGTGGCGGAACGGTGACCATCACAGGTGGCCTCACGATATCGCCGAACGCCGGATTCTTCGTCGGCGGCGTCAGCACCCAAAAACTAGTGATCGCCGATCCAATCTCGGGAACTGGACCGTTGCTATGGCAAGGCGTTATTAACGGCACCGGCGCCGGAAGCCTCTATCTATACGGCAAGAACACATACACAGTAGGAACGGTTGTTAACAGTGTTGGTGGATTGAACTTCAATAGCGCCGACTCGTTTGGCCCACCTACAAACACGATAACGTTTGGCACGAACACAACAACCTATGTACTTGCAAATCCCGATACTACTGGACCACTGACAATTCCCAATCCTGTAATCATGCGAAATGCGAACACGACAGTCGTGTACACTGGCCACGATCCCGTGACTTGGACGAGCTGGACGCTTGGTGCGGGCGTGGTGAACACGTTGAGAGTTGCGAATACCGGTTTCACAAGTGCGAAGATGATGATTAAGGATCTTCAAGGAGATCCGACCTCCAACTTGGTAATAGGTGCAAATGATAACGAGAGTGGCACCGTCGTCTTAACCGGCACAAGCGCGTACGGCGGGTCGACGACGATCGGAACCGGGACAACGGGAACAGCGATTCTTCAGGCGGACGAGAATGCCGGTTTGCCGACGAACACTTATTTGGCGTTCAATGGCGGCGTGCTGCAAACGAGCGCGGGGGTTTTTAATTGGCCATTAGCCGTATCCGGCACTCACAGCATGGAGTGGAACATCGCGGGCGGTGGGTTCGCCGCGGTAGATCATGATTTAAGGGTGAATATCGGCAGTGATGCCGGTTCGCCTTCTGGGCCTGATGCTCTCTCCTGATTTGACGATGTCGCCGACGCGGGGAAAGGCATTCTGGGTCCGCTGAAATTCGGTTCGCTAACTGCGAATGCTAAAACGACATTTACGAATTTGATCAATCTGAACCCGTCCGGTGGTTCGGGAGTGATTCGGACGATCACCGTGACCGCGGGCATCGGCGACGACTCTGTGGAAATGTTAGGCGAGATCACAGGCGACGCCGACTTGACGAAAAAAGGGACGGGTACGCTGATCCTGAACCCGCAATATTTGTTTTTCGGTCCGCCGCATCCCGGGAATTCATACACGGGGAGCACGACGATTAGCGGAGGCGTTCTTCAGGCCGCTGAGGGCCGGGGCTTACCTTTCGGCAGCCCGATCGTGCTGGACGGTGGCATTTTTCAAGGGAATGGAGAGACTAGTTTGACGCGGACACTCGGAAGTGGCAGTAACGCCCTCGAATGGACCGCCAAAGGAGGTGGGTTCTCGGCCAACGGCGGCGACTTGACTGTAACCATCGGTGGGCCGGGTAGTGGTTTTGTTCAATGGGGCGACACGGTTGGCTCTCAACTTATCGGCACGCTGATGTTCGGTTCAAACACGGCGAATGCTAAGACGATTTTCAACAGCTCGATTGATTTGAATGGCCAAACACGAACGATAGACGTAACGGCTGGCCTTGGCGGAGATGCGGCCGTATTGGCCGGCGATATTTCTGATAGTGGCAGCGGAACGGGCGCAGTCACCAAGACGGGCGCTGGAACGCTCATACTCACTGCGTTTGGAGAGTATGTTGGTGCGACGACCATTAGCGGCGGTACATTACAACTGGGCGATGGCGGGAGTGGCGGTAAGCTTTCGACCTTTAGCCCCATCGTGGACAACGCGAACTTCGCGATCAATCGTCGCGACATCGTGGAGCAGGGCACGGATTTTAGCCGCGATCCGATCACCGGGTCGGGTTCGTTTACCAATTCAGGTAGCGGCACCACGACACTGACCGCTGCCAACACTTACAGCGGAACCACCTTCGTTAATGCAGGTACCTTGCTCGTAAACGGTTCGACGGTTAGCGCAACTCGCGTCGCAAGCGGTGGCACGCTTGGGGGAATAGGCACTCTCGGCGGAGCCGTGTCGAACAGCGGCACAATAAATCCTGGCAGCGTGGGAACCGTTGGCTCGTTGAATGTGACCGGCGATGTTACGGATAGCGGCAGCGCGGTTTGGGCCGTCGACGTTAATGGCACGAATGCGGATAAGCTTTCCGTAGTGGGGGCGATCACGCTCTCAGGTTCCGACAAGCTTAGTGTGACGGGCGAAGGCGCCGGTACAAGTTGGGTGATTGCGACGTACACGACAACCGAGACCGGAACATTCGGGCTGGTCAATCCGTGGTATTCGGTTACGTATACTGGTGGCCAGATTACACTGCACCTAATTGGCACGCCGGGCGATTTTAGCGGCGATGGCAATGTTGATGCCAGCGACTTCGTATTGATGCGCAATTTGTATCCAAACCTTAGCACCGGACCGGGCCTGGCGAGCTACAACGCATGGCGATCGCATTTCGGGACGGGTTTCGGCACCGGGGCGGATGTGATCACGAACGTGCCGGAGCCCGCGAGTTCGGTGACGGCGGCGATCGGCTTGCTCGTGATGATTGTTCGGCACCGTGGTCTGCCAGTGTTAGTAGGCGCGAATTGATGGTCTGCTGTGTCGACGCTGTGCCGCTTTTCGTTTCTTAACGCATTGTGACCGCGGGTTTGCATCCACGGCTAATTATTTCGCCGCTTTGCGGCGTTTCTCATTCCACGTTTTGGTGGCGGCGTTTCAACGGCGCACTCCGCTTTCGCGTCGCGGCTGAACGTCGGCAGTGCGGCGCCGGCGGGTGCGTGCGGCGGCGATGGGCGCGGCTGCCAGGAGGCCGAGGATGTCGGGGTCGATGTGAGTGCCAAAATACCGGAACCGGCGCCGGAGATTTTTTGGTCTCCCGCGACTACGCATGTAGTCGCCGACCCGCATTGATTTTGAAGTCGGTGCGAATTCAAGTTAAATGCCGCTGACGCCTAATCTGCGACATATTTGGCCAATTCCGCCAGGGAGCCCGGGGCCAACAGTATGCGAGCTGGAAGACCTCTGCGCATACAGATTCCCATCGTCATTAAATGAAATATGTTCATTCAATGAGCCTTTTGCACGATACGTATGGTCTATCGTGTCATGGCGGCGACGATCATCATGATTCGATCGCGAGGCATAGGGACAAGGGCGACTCACCATTACGGACTCGACCAGCGGAAACTTAAAACGCTGATCTAGTTAGCGCGACTCATGACGCGGGAGTTACCCCGTAGGACCGGGACGTATCTGTTATCGCAGGATCTACTACCTGCCCGTTGCCCGGGATCGGGAGCCTTTATTTTATGCGCCGGCCCCCGACGCCCTTTGGTTCGTCGCACCGGAGGTTGTCAGACCCCGGGGCCACTTATCCACCATTCCAAACACTCGGTTCTTTTAAGGGAAAGCACCGACGCAACATAACCGAGTGCGCCCGCGTTTCATGCCGGACGCACCTTGCTCAATCTGAGTTCCAGTGAGCTTGCCACAGCGAGCCAATGCCACCACGAACGCGTTATCTACGAAGATCGCGAAAACAGTTCGCCGTCATAACCGGACTGATTTGGCGTGAGGCCAAAGGTAACGTCCGCCGCGGAATGAATAGCGAAAATGCGATTTCGCAAGCTTGGCCTTGCCTATGACAAATAGGGTTGCGGCCTTACCGGACGGCCAGATACCAAAATTTCAGCAACGCCACAGTTGACGATTGTATGACATATAGGGTATACATTAATGGCGTGTAGTGTTTAGCCTTTGAAATAGGAGCACATGTCATGAAAAGCATCGCGGCCTACGTGCGCGTCAGCACGCGGGGTCAAAAGACAGACAGCCAAGAGCAGGAGATAGCTGCTTGGCTCAAAAACAACGGGTATGACGGCCGGCAAGTGGAGTGGTACATCGACCGTGTGAGTGGTAAGACACTGAATCGTCCCGAATTCGACCGCCTTCAGCGGGACATATTCGACGGGACGATTAAGACGGTTATCTGCTGGAAGCTGGATCGCCTGTCACGTCGTCTTCGCGACGGTGTGAACTTATTGGCCGATTGGTGCGAGCGGGGATTGAAGGTCGTGGTCGTTACTCAGCGGATCGAGCTGAACGGGGCAGTGGGTCGTATGATCGCCGCTGTAATGCTTGGCTTAGCGGAAATCGAGTTGGAGTTCAGGGCGGAGAGGCAGGCTGCTGGAATCAAAGCAGCGAAGCATAGAGGGGTTTATCTCGGACGCCGCGCCGGCACTACCAAAGCTAAACCGCAGCGGGCAATTGATTTGCGACACCGGGGCCTGATGGATCAAGAGATCGCGACTGCTTTAGGGACGAGCGTCCGAACCGTACAACGATATTTGCGTGCAGGGAGGTAGCGACCTAGCAATTAGCCGCCGTGGCAATTGGTCCCCACCATTTGACCAATTGTTTTCCGATCGGAATTTTGCCCGGAGACCCCGCCTAACAGTGCCATGGAATCATGTACTAATGCCGATGGAGCGCGTTATGGGTTCTCTGGCCCCTCGAAGGCAAGTAGAGAAATGCGATCATGAGTAGCGTGAGACCGAAAGATGGTGGTTCCGGTACAGGCGTCCACATAATAGCTTGGGGATGACCATCCGCGGCAACTGCATAGCCAACGATGGCCCCATTGCTCGCAATACTCGTAGCCTGAGAATGAACGAATGCGGGATTTAAAGTATTTAGGAATTGGTGCAAATCAATCGCACCGTCCGCAGTTCCATTCCAAATCAGCGCGTGGGTGTTTCCGCCCGTTCCCGGACCTGATCCCCAGCCAACTTGATACGCGCCGGAGACGCCGGTCGCACGCGACTCCATAAAGCCCATCGGGTTTAAATCGACGGCGGTCGTAGGAGTACCGTTCCACAATAGCGCATGTTCCTTGCCGCTGGTCGCAGGGCCGCTGCCGTAACCAACTTGGTTCTGGCCATCCACGCCAAGGCAGACGGAATCCGAGAAGCCCGGCGGGCTTAAATCAGTAGCACTCGCAGCCGTGCCACTCCACAACAGCGCATGCTGGCTTTTGCCGCTCGTTACGCCATATCCCACTTGATGGTCGCCAGCAACGGCGACCGCATACGATTGTACGAATTCGGCAGGCATTAAGCGTATCACACTCGCCGCCGTTCCATGCCAAAGGAGTGCTTCAATATTCTGGCCTGCGAGCGCGCCAAATCCGACCTGAGTCGTGCCAGAAGTGGCTGTTCCGTTACTGAAATCAAAGCCAGTCGGGTTCAAATCCACAGCACTCGCTGCCGTGCCGGTCCAGAGTAGCGCGTGCGGGTCTCCGCCGGTGGCAGAACCAAATCCAGTGCCAATCTGCTGTTGGCCGGAGATACCGTACCCGAACGATTGACTGATGCCGGATGGTGTTAAGTCAACAAAGCTCTTGGCGGAGCCGCTCCACAAAAGGGCGTGATCAATTCCGCCGCTAGCCGAGTAAAAGGCGTAACCGAATTGGGATGCACCCGATACTCCCAAAGCATATGAGTCCACAGCTCCTATCGGATGCAGTATCGTCGCATTATAGGTGACAGCGCGGGCGGTAACTATTAGCGTGTGAACAGCTGACATAATCACGACAGTCCGCAATATGTATTTCATCACTACCGGCAATACGAGTGCTAAGTATTAAGCTTGTTTTGATCGCAGATGTTAGGCCGTAGAAAGCTGCGGGGCAGGGCGACATTATACGCGATCTGGCGCCCTGGACGACAAAACGGTCGCGGAAGAATTAGATAGCCCGCCAGTCAAAGCGATGGCCAAATTTCGACCTGCAAAACGAGGTGCTTTTGAGTCAGCACTTCCTCGGTTTGATGCCTGCTTGGGCCGGAGTATTCGGGCGACGTCACGAAATCTCTCAGGCGAGAAGGCGATGCTTAACTCGCCGAAATCACCGTCCATGACAACCGTGCCCATTCCACGAAGGGACCGGCACTCAGCCGGCGTGCCGCGGTTCAACGAGGCGATAAGGCGGTCGCCATCCGCATAGATGTGGCCCCGAGCGCAGACGATGTTTGTAGTGTCATGCTCGGACGATTCGACCAGGAAACCAGAACCGCCAAACAATTTGCGTATATCGACTTTCCGCATATCACTCACCTCGAAGTCCGAAACTTACCGGTTCGCCTAGTAACCTCGTCCATGAATCCCCTTTTTCCCCGCTCGCATCGTGCTCGCGAGAACGTCCATCCTTGGTCTACTGCTCACATCCATGTTGCGCTGGTTATCAATATTCACCGACGGTGAGCGCAGTGCCCCCCTACCCCCCCACGGCATTTTTGCCGCGGAGTGGGGCACTGCTTCGGGTCACCTTGACGGAGCCGCGCTTAGTGCCGCAGAGAATCATTTCGCTTTTCATCATCGTTCACCGCCCCCGCGCTCGCTCGATCGTTTGAGGTGGAGTGTTTGCTTTTTTCTGAAACGACTTTGCCGTTTCCACTCACGCGTCAAACGCGGCCAATGCGCGATCTCTGCCGGTGCAACGGGGCCTGCCGATGGCCCGCACGGGACTCGGCATTTCTACCGAACCCCGGTGGTTTCCTGAGACAACCACAAAACTCACCATGCGGCACGTACTACGGGGGATTACCGTAGGGACCGATATCGACGGCATGGTCCGCCAGTAATAATGTCGAACGCTCGGCACGACTTCATATTACTTCTCCGGAGAAAGCTTCGACGGGGCAAACCGCTTGCGATCGGATTTTTTATCGGATGCAAAACGCGACTAAGCGTAATAAAACGTTGCTGCTCTATCATTGCAGGATAGGGTAGTAATTCTCCAAGTCATCGGAATTCTTAGAGTCACCGCCGATCTGCTCACTGCATATGTGCAGGGTAGTGCAGAGTTGCTCCGAGCACGTATTTTCACAATGGAGAAAATGCAGTCTACGGTAGCGACGATAATTAAAACATGAACGGCACGATCGCCCAACTGTATAACGAATGCCTCGCCGTCACCGGAGGTGACGCGAGCGCAGCCGCGACGCTGGTGCTGGCTCAGATCAACGCCGCGCAAAAAACCATCGACGACCAGCGGTCGGCCAGATCGGAGGACGAGTACCTGACAGTTAAGCAGGCGGCCAAAAAATATAATCTTGGCGAGCGCACCATTTATCGGATGGTAGAAGATGGCCTGCCAGTCACACGCGCTGGCAAGGCCATTCGGATTAAGCCGCGGGACTTGTCGAAGTATCTTGCGGACGGGGAAACGATACTGCGTTAGCAGCGTTCGTCATGTATTCGGGGTTCGCGTCCAAGTGGCCGTAGCGAGTAGCGAGCATCCGCGTATCGACATGGCCCATCAACTTCGCAACTGTCAACGCATCCTGCCCACTCGATAACCGATAGTGTGCGAACGAATGCCGCAATGTAGTTGGCGTTAGTCCGGGCATTTTCAATTCGCGTTTCAGCCGCCGGAACCGACACTTCAGAGAATCCTTGTTCCACGCGTTCCCGTCTGAATTCCTGAACAATAGCCCTTCCGGGTACGTTCCGGCGAGCTTCTGAACGATGGTGAGCGCGTCGACGGGCAGATACACCACCCGCGACCGCCTTTTCCCCTTGGATTTTTCGATAGGCAGGATCAGCCGGTTGCCGTCTAAGTGCTTGGCCTCGAATTTGGCCATTTCCGTAGCCCGTGCCCCGCTCGAAAGCATGACGGTCAAATAATCCTTTAACGCTTCGTCTGTCGCCAATTCTAAGACTTTCGGCCAAACGTCAGCCGGTACGAAGTCTTGGCGAACGCGGGCCGTAGGCTTTGGCATATCCTCGATTGGGTTCCGGTCGATGTAGCCCATGCCCTTGGCCCAATTCATTACAGCCTTAATGACCGTGATATAGTCGCCAATCGTTGTCGGGCTTAGCGGCTTGGTTGTGGCCTTTCGCTCCCCCCGCTTACCGCCCTTTACGGCTTCCTTGTGCTTGATCTTGTTATCAATCCAATCTTGAACGTGCATGGCGCGGAGCGCGTCTGCCTTCAGCGACGGGCGCATTGCCTTGCTGAACGATTCCAAGATTGGCTTACGTCGTTCGTAGGTTGTGGCCGCGTGCGTAGACTTTGCCCACTTCCAATACGCCTGAATGACTTGGCGTACTGTGTAGTCGCCGGTCGAGCCCGATTGCGTCATGCGACGGAATTGTTGAAGGGCCTTTTCTTCATCGGTGCCGAGATAGCGCTGTTTGCCGTTGAACCAGACGTGCCAGGTACCGGTCGATTCACGTCGCCAGGGGCGCGGGTTGCGCATCGGAATGTCCTCCAAAGCAAAGAGTGTCTTTGGAAAAGATCGGGCATTCCGTGTAGAACCGTGTAGTTTTCTACACGGCATTTGCAGGCGGTCGTCAAAAACCGCGTTAATCAAGTGGAGCGGAAGGGAGTCGAACCCTCGACCTCTGCATTGCGAACGCAGCGCTCTCCCAACTGAGCTACCGCCCCGGTGGGCAGCCAATTGGCCGCCTCGGGATTGAGCCTCGTATTCTAAGTGCCGCGCGGAACGCTGTCCAGGATTGATACATCGATGCGGTACCGAAGAATTGCAACGATGAGAATCAGAAACCGGGTTTTTCCAACCCCAAAATCTTCGGTCGGCGGCTGCTGTCGCAAGTGCTTTACTTCGGCGCCTTCGGGCTGTCCGTTTTCGAGTTTTCATTCAGCATCGGCCGCAGCTCTTCGAAAAAATCGTACGCGTCGTTGAATTGCCGGTATACACTCGCAAACCGCACGAACGCGACGGCATCTAAATCGCGAAGATATCGCATCACGATTTCGCCCAACTCGCGGCTTTCGACTTCGCTGTCGAAGTGCTGATAAATGTCGTTTTCAATCGCGAGTGTCGTGGCTTCGATCTGTCGCGTCGTAATCGGACGCTTCCAGCAAGCGCGTTCAAGGCCACGCTTAATTTTCTCACGCTCGAACGGCACGCGCGAGCCATCTTTCTTGATGACTTTGATCGTCGTCTCTTCCGTGCGCTCATACGTTGTAAAGCGCCGGCCACAATTCACGCATTGACGCCGCCTGCGGATCGCGAGGCCATCCTGGCTCGATCGAGAATCGATTACGCGATCGTTATCCATGCGGCAGAAGGGGCATTTCATATGCGCTTTACTATACTTGCCCGCGTCGCGACGTACAGGAAGCCGAAAATAGTGGGAGCGATTCCTGCCGATTTGCTGTATGTCTCTTGGATCGCGAGTGCCTCCGACCGACAATAAACGGCACGATGGAAAACTTTGGAATTCTCAATGTTTGCAAACCTTCTGGATGCACGTCGCGGGACGTTGTCGATCGCGTCGAACGAATGGTGCGCCCCGCCAAAGCTGGCCACGCCGGGACGCTCGATCCGCTAGCATCTGGTGTCCTGGTAATCTGCGTGGGACAGGCAACTCGATTGATCCAGTACGTTCAACAGATGCCAAAGACTTACCGCGCTACTTTTGTACTCGGAAAACGAAGTGCAACAGACGACACCGAAGGAGTTCTCGAGGACGTGCCTAACGCTACGGCGCCCACGCACACGACTTTGGAGACCACGTTGTCACGATTCGTCGGTGAAATCTCGCAGCGGCCTCCGGACCATTCCGCCGTAAAGGTGGCGGGAAAAAGAGCGTACGAGCTAGCCCGACGTGGACTCGAAGTGCAACTGAAACCTCGCACAGTGACAATCTACCGCCTGGGGCTGTTGAGCTATGCCTATCCCGAGCTAATGCTCGACATCGAATGCGGCAGCGGCACCTACGTTAGATCGCTTGGCCGCGATTTGGGCGACATGCTCGGCACCGGGGCCGTGATGTCCGCACTCGAGCGAACAGCCATTGGCCAATTCCGCGTCGCGGACGCGTTGCCGTTAGAGTACCTCAATTCGGATTCGTTGGTCCAAAATGTTCAACCAGCCTTGGCGGCGCTTGCCGATTTTCCTCGTGTTGCGCTTTCTGAAGCTCAGCTCTTGGAAGTTGATCGTGGGCGGCCAATCTTAAAGGCTTGGCTTGCAGACCTGGATCCGAGCGGCGCTGTGCACAGCGAAATGGCCGCAACGGACTCACACGGCAATCTCGCGGCGATCCTGTATGAAAAGCATCCGGGCGAACTCTGGCCGCGAGTGAACTTTACCAAATCGCCGCTGCGATAATCTGAACCGATTGTGCCGAAGTTGACGCCGGCCCCTGTAAGTTTTGGGTGCGTAAGCGAGTTTTCTGTTGATCGGCGATGTCGATCCTTCGGATGGCGACGGCGATACTTCAGATAGGTCCCGCGTAAAGCGTGACGCCGCCGAAACCTTATGTGGCCATGCTAGCAGTTTCGGCCGAAGTATAGGGATGTGTGGCGACGTTCGCGGACGAAGCGCGCTCCGCCACGCGGTCGGATACGGATAGCTCGTCGGGCATGGACGTGCCCAAGCAATCGCAATTGCACCCACGAAGGTCGGCTGCAGCCAACTTCTCGTTTGCCGCCGCTTCGCTCGACGTCCACGATGTTCGAAGATCGCAGTCTAAAGATCGATTTAGTGGCGCTCGCGCTGTTAGCGCTCGTGGCGTTTCTTGGCGTTGCGTTGTGGACGTACGACGCCACTGACCCACCTAACTCCATGGTCTGGCCGCCGACAAACATTGTGCACAATGCGTGCGGGCGTGCCGGAGCACTCACCTCCCATTACTTGTTCGAAAGCGTCGGTGCCGGCGCGTATTATCTGGCTGGCACGCTCATTGTGCTTACGTTCCTGCTACTGCGGCGGCGTGAAGTCGATCAACCAATTATCCGCTCTGTTGGTTGGGCCATTTCAATCGCCGGACTGACAACCCTCCTGGCCCTGCTATATCCGAACTGGACTCCCGGACCTATCGTCGGCGCTGGTGGATACATCGGCGCGATGGGCCGTAGTTTCTTGGAGTCGCATTTCGCGACGGCTGGTGCCTATATTTTCACAATCAGTGTCCTGCTTGCCGGACTGTTGCTCTCTACCGACTACGTCCTATTCCGCGCCGCCGCCGTTACCACGTCCGTCACTGGCCGTTCGCTGCTCCACGTCGGCCACGTTGCTCGCAAGGCGTCTCGAGTCAGAACGGATCTTGAAGTCGACGAGGCGCTGATCGAAGAGGAACTCGGCGATGACGAAGAAGAGGAATACGAAGACCAAGAGGATGAGGGAGAGGATGACGAAGAAGAGGAAGAAGTCGCCGACTGCAAAGTAAAACTCCGCGCTACTTCTGAAGATTCCGACGAAGACTCAGTCGACGCCGACGGCGAGGCCGCTTCAGCGGCTGGGGGTTCGGGCACCGCCTCCAAACTCGCCAGCGGCCTAAAAGCCGCTCTCGGCCTCAAGAAAAACGCCGCCAAACCGAATCTGCCGGTCCCGGTGACGAAACCGAAGACCGATCGCGAAGTCGTCATCGAACAGCTCGACGCCGCCGAGCAATCCATCGAAGAAACCAACTACGAGCTCCCGCCGCTCGATCTCCTGCTGCCGAACGAAGAAGTCGCCCACGAAGAGCAGGAAAAAGAAGTCCGCCGCAAAGCCAAAGTCTTGGAGAAAACCTTCAAAGACTTCGGCTTCAACATCCGCGTCGTCGAAATCGAAACCGGCCCAGTAATCGCTCAATTCGAAGTCGAGCTCGAAGCCGGCCTGCGTCTCTCGAAAATCACTGGCCTCGCCGACGACCTCGCCATCGCCCTCCGCGTACCGAGCGTCCGCATCGTGGCCCCGATCCCCGGAAAGAACACCGTCGGCATTGAAGTCCCGAACGAGAACCGCCAACTCGTCCGCCTCCGCGAGGTCATCGAGGAAACGAACGGCAAAGCCAAGCGGATGAAGATCCCCGTTTACCTCGGCAAAGACGTAGCCGGCAACCCGATGGTCGTCGACCTTACGGCGCTCCCGCACTTACTCATCGCCGGCCGCACCGGTACTGGTAAGAGCGTGTGCCTCAACACGATCATCGTGTCGATGCTCATGACGCGCGGCCCCGATGAAGTCCGCATGCTCATGATCGACCCGAAAATGGTCGAACTCAGCGGCTATCGCAAGCTGCCGCACTTGATGCACCCGGTCGTCACCGACATGCGCAAAGCCGAGGCGATCCTCGCCTGGGCCGTAGACAAGATGGAAGAGCGATACCAGCTTCTATCGCGCGCCGGCGTCCGCCACCTCAGCGTCTACAACCAACTCGGCGACGATGAGCTCCGCGATCGCATTCGCCCCGAGTCCGAAGACGAATGGCGTCAAATTCCGCGCCACCTTCCGTACATCGTCATCGTCGCCGACGAATTGGCCGACCTCATGATGACCGCCGGCAAAGATGTCGAGCAACACATCATCCGTCTCGCCCAAAAGAGCCGAGCGGTCGGTATCCACCTGATCCTCGCCACGCAAAAACCAACCGTCGACGTCATCACCGGCCTCATTAAATCGAACTTGCCCGCCCGTATCGCGTTCCAAGTCGCGAGCCGCACGGATAGCCGTGTCGTGCTCGACGAAATGGGCGCCGACAAACTGCTCGGCAACGGTGACATGCTTTACCTGTCGCCCGGCACAAGCACCATGATGCGCGGCCAAGGCACATTCCTCTCCGATGACGAAATCACGCGCGTGGTCGACTTCGTCGGCGTCGACGATCCGCAATTCGCCGGCGAACTCATGCAGCTCAAGACCAAAGACGAACTCGAAGCCGCAGCCGCCAGCGGTGGGGGAAACTTCCAAAGCCGCGATGACCTGTACGATGCCGCCGTGGATATCGTCATTCGCGAACGCCGCGGAAGTTGCTCACTCCTGCAGCGCGCCCTCGGTATCGGCTACGGACGCGCCGCCCGCCTGATCGACTTCATGGCCGAAGACGGCGTCGTCGGCCAGTACAACGGCTCTCAAGCCCGCGACGTACTAATCTCGCTAGAAGATTGGGAATCGCGCCGCAATCAACCAACAGACGGCGCCGCCCCACGCGCGGGCGAGGCCGCGGGTGCCAGTAGTACCTCAGCGTCCGTGGGCAGTGCCTCCAAACCCCGTTCTACTGTGTCCCCAATCGAAGCTCTTGCTTCGAGCTCCACCACACCCCGACGCAAAAACAAAATCATCCCTGAACCCGAAGAGCCCAGTGACCTCGAAGACGAGGAAGACGAACTGGACGAAGAAGGCTACGACCCCGGCGAATGGGATGACGAAGAGGAGTCCAACGAGACTGAAGACGATGCCTCGGACGACGAGTCGGAAGAAGAGGATGAAGAAGGCGTCGAGGAAGATGACGCCGAGGGTGAGTCGGATGAACTCGATGAAGACGATGAGGAAGAGGACGCCGATGCGGAAGACGGGGAAGAAGAACTGATCGAATCGTCTCCAAAGCGAGCCAAGGGCCGCTAAACAAACCAAGCAAACCCGGCCGAAATCGGCCGGGTTTTCGCTCTTCTACCACAAAATATGGGCTGCTAGTACATCTACTGGCACCCGCGGCATACTTGTTGCTATCAACTCTCTCCGGCCGTCCGTCTGTAAACTAAAATTGTACGGCGGGCTCGAGCGCTCGTGATTTCGAACAGAGAGAGAGTTTCCAATGGCAACCAGCATGAATAAAACTGCGACGGTGATAATGGTCGGTGCTGCGATGGCATTCGCAATCCTGGCGGCAACTGCCCCAGCCGATCAGTCTGTGCTCCTGAACAAGCCAGCCACTCCTTCCGACGACTCCAACACCGGACCAATCCTGCCCCCGCCGCAGAATCCGATCACGCAATCCGCAAGCGGCCAAAGTCGCACTGTCGAGCTTCCTCCCCCATCGGAGAGTTCGCCCAATTCCGAAGTGCTGCCGAGTCCACCTCAGCGCGCACCTCTACCACCACAAACCAACCAACCGACTTCGCGTGCGACGAAGCAGTCTTTCATGCGTCCCGCCGAACCACGTTCACCTGGCAAGGGCAAACTAGTGGGCGAAGAGCCGATGCCGATGCCATCCGACGCGTCCCCCTCAACCCCGCCGATCCTTCCACCACCCGGTGAAGACGCAGTTCCACCTGCCTCCGCGCTGACCCCAGGAATCCAGGTGAAGCCCACCCCGCGCATCGATTACGATACGCACCACGATGCCCGCCGCATGCTCCGCTCCGGCGAAATCCAAATCGTCGTCCTCACAAAAGACCCGGCCGAAGGCTGCTACTATCAAATCCCACTGACGGTGCCCGCCTGCTGCGCCGGCGAACCAAATGTCGCCGCCGGCCTCGGCCTGCTCGGCCGTGGCGTCGTCGCCTACGAATGGCCCTGCGGCTTCAAAGCCAAAATCAAATTCCGCCGCCTCATCGGCGACATTAAAGTCGACTACGAAGCCGACTGAGTTGCGAAGCCAATTCGTTTCGCAATACTAATTGTCCTATTTAGCCCAGCCATCTTGGCTGGGCTTTTTTATTTCGTTGTTCCACCGTCGTCGAAAACGCCCCACCCCAAGTTAGGGTGCCGACTCCATCGCTTCACTGCGATATCATTTACGGTTCAGCACAGTCCAGGCGGTTTAAAAGGATCAGAACCATGTCGAAGAAACTCACCGGCAAAGTCGCCATCGTCACCGGCGCATCAAAAGGAATCGGCGCCGCCATCGCCACGCATCTCGCCGCCGAGGGCGCTGCGGTCGTCGTCAACTACGCCTCGAGTAAAGCCGGCGCGGATAAAGTCG
>JABDGM010000082.1 GCA_013286045.1 Planctomycetota bacterium
TGGTCCTGCACGACGACCGGCTTGTTGATTTCGCGGAGCACGTCGTCGCGGCGATTCGGATCAACAGGTTCGCCGTTGAATCGCAATACGAGCCCGATGTTCTGACGCTTGGCGTAGTACTTCGTGGCTTCGACAACTTCCAGATACGTGCTGTAGTAGACCTTGGACTCTTTTTCCAAGAAGTCTTTGCGGAGCTTGCCCATCTTCAGGTTGAACTCCGACATCTCGCGAGCGATTTGCTCATCGAGCTGCTTGTATTCGTTCGAGCCTGCGGTGTAAGTGTTGCGTTGCTGTTCCTTCTGGGCGATCTTTTCGCGGTCGGTTTTGAGCTCGGCCTCGATGCCGTCCATCTCCTTTTTCATGTTGTCCATCGTCGTCTTGAAGCGCTCGTGCTTCTTGAAGATGTAACTAATGTCGACAACGGCAACGCTGTACTTCGAAGCGTTCGCGCTCGCGGGGTTCGCGTTTTGAGCCTGCGAGAAGCAATACGTTGTGAGCCCGAGGACCGCGATTGCGGTCGCCAAAACATGCTTGCGAGAAAAATGCGAAAAGCGGTTGTGAAGCGTCTTCACGTCAGCACTCCTTGCTGTAAGGGGGTCGTCCGTGACCGTGCGTGATGTTTAACCAGGCTGCGATCGGCCTTCAAGAAGTGCCGTCGATCAACGTGCTACCGGTCGTTGCGGGAACCTGGTCCAAAATGCGGGGGGTATTCTGGCGAGAAGCACGAAATGCGTAAAGAGCATTTATTTCGGCGAATTTGCTCGTGGTTCTTTGTCCGTTGTGCGTTGAATAAGTTAGCTGAGCGCAGCCATTGGCTCAGTTCGACAGCCCCCGGCTATGCCGGGGGTTTGCGCGCCGAGTGGGACTTGCGACGCTTCAAAACCCCGGCAGAGGCGGGGGCTGCCGACGATTTCTGGTCGCGAGCATCGTTAGTTGGTTGATGGCATGACGAGAGACTACGGACAACTAAGAAATAACAATCCAATTCGCTTTGACATTTGCAACAGGTCGCGATATTCTCCGGCCCCGCCAAAAATGGCCGTTCATCTTCGGGACGGAGACGCGCCGCGTGAATATTGCCCCCAGTGTACTGATTGTCGATGCCTCGCGCGAACGTCGCGAAGTGCTGCGGTTTTTACTTGAACGCCGCGGTGCAAAAACGCTGGAGGCCGCTCGGCCGGAAGACGCCATTCGGCTGGCTCGCGAGGAGCACCCCGACCTCATCGTTTTCGACGCCGAAAGCGATGACAGCGGCAGCGGCGACCCTTCGAACGATCTCCGCGAAATTGCGGACGGTAATCACACCCCGATCGTTATTCTCGGCAAAGTACGGCAACTCCGTAACCATTTTTCCGCCGAGCAAATCGTGGCCAAGCCCTACCACTATGGCCCGCTGATCCGTAAAATAAACAGCCTGCTGGCCGCCGCGTAACGGCGGCCGCCCACGCTCTTCCAAACGGATCCCGGCGCAAGACATCGGCCGGTTTGCCCACGGGGATCTCATCGTGCCATCGCTGTTTGTGATCCAAGGTCGCGATCAAGGCACTCGCTTTCAACTCGACGGAGCGACAGTAACGCTCGGTCGTGGCACCTCGAACGCGGTACAGCTTCACGATACCGAGGTTTCGCGCGAGCACGCAGAGTTTCGCAAGCGCGGTCAGGCGTTCGTCATTCGCGACTTGGATAGCTCGAATGGCACCTTTGTCAACGGCCGCCAAATCAAGGAGCAAGAACTCGCCAGCGGCGATCAATTGCAGTTAGGCCGAACGCTGCTGTTGTTCACCGGCGTCACGGAAGGCCGAGTCGAGGACCTTGCCGATAAGATCAACATCGTCACCCACCAGGAAGAGGAAGACGGCTCGCGGATCGTGCACTCGATGCACCAATCCGAAGGAAGCGAAATCCTTTCGATGCCGCCGGACAATGAAACCTCGTCCCCCTGGCTGGCCCGCGCCCGCAGCAATCTGCAGATCATGTATCGCACGGCGCTGGCCGTGAGCCACACGCTCGATATCGATCAGCTCCTCGCCCGTATCATGGAGATGATCTTCGAGTGGGTCGATGCCGACCGCGGCTGCATCATGCTCAAGGAAATGGAGACTGGCGTACTTGTCCCGAAAGTCCGCCGGCATCGCAGCGGCCTGCACTCCGAAGAACGGATCACGATCAGCCAAACGATTTTGGACTACGTCGTCGATCGCAACGAGGGCGTCCTCACGAGCAACGCGCGGGACGACGACCGTTTCGACGCCGCCAAAAGCATTTTGCGGATGGGAATTCGCGAAGCCATTTGCGTGCCGATGCAAGGCCGGTACGACGTCGTCGGCGTCATCTACATCGACACATCGCTCACGCCGCAACGCATGCTACAGCAGGGCTCGGTCAACAAATTCAATCAAGAGCATCTCAAGCTCATGATCGCGATCGCCCACCAGGCGGCCCTCGCGATCGAAGACACCACCTACTACAAGCAAATGGTGCAGGCTGAACGGCTTGCGGCCATCGGCCAAACGATCGCCTCGCTGTCACACCACATCAAGAACATTCTGCAGGGTGTTCGCGGTGGCAGCTATCTCATCGAGATGGGCATCAAAGACCACGCCAAGGCGATCGCCGCGGATAAGGTCGATGTCGGCTCGGCCGAAAAAGCGGTCAGCATCATGCGCAAAGGCTGGGGCATCGTCGAAAAGAATCAGGAACGCATTTCGACGCTCGTGATGGACATGCTCACATTCAGCAAAGAACGCGAGCCGGTACCGGAGGCATCGAATCTCAACGAACTGGTGAGCGACATCGTCGAGCTCATGAAAGCCCGGGCTAGTGAAGAAAACGTCGAATTGATCTGGCTTCCCGCACCGACGATGCCCATGCTCATGTTCGATCCCGAGGCGATGCATCGGGCCGTTCTCAACATCATCACCAACGCCATCGACGCCTGCCACGACCACAACGGCGGCCGCGTCGAAGTGAGTACGCAGCATAGCCAGGCCGAGAAAATGGCCCGCGTTGCGATCGTTGATAACGGCAGCGGCATCGAGCCGGACGACCTGGACAAAATCTTTGCCGTGTTCGTATCGCGAAAGGGTGGGCGCGGCACCGGCCTTGGCCTCCCTGTAAGCCAGAAGATTCTGGAAGAGCACAACGGCCGCATTCGCGTCGAAAGCACCATGGGCGAAGGGAGCCGCTTCACGATGGAGTTCCCGGCGATCTCTCCGCAACCGTCATCGAGCGGCACCATGCCGGCTGTGCGTGGAAGCACGAACATTGAAGCTGTGCCGGCGGATAGCTCGCATGGCTGAGGCCGTCTTTGTTCGCGACGCGATTCTCGCGCAGTCGTTCATCCGCCACGTCGAAATTCACGACGAGCTGGGCTCCACAAACGACCGCGCCGCCGAACTAGCCGCAGATGCCGACTTAACGCTGCCCGCGCTCATCCTCGCCAAACGGCAAACGGCGGGCCGAGGTCGCGGCAAACACACGTGGTGGTCGTCCGCAGGCTCGCTCACGTTCAGCGTGATCGTTAACCCGGCGAGCATGGGAATCCCAGCCGCCGATTGGCCTCGCCTCTCACTAACGACTGGCGTCGCCATGTGCGATGCTCTTCAACGCGAGATTGGCGAAAAGCAGGACTTGGTTGACTCCGAACGCCGCGGCGCGGTTCGCGTTGCAATCAAATGGCCGAACGACGTGATCCTAGACGGGGCCAAGGTCGCGGGCATCTTGATCGAATCACGCGGTGCGGGCGCCGCCAAGGACCGATTGACGATCGGCATCGGCATCAACGTGAATAATACTTGGCGATCTGCCCCGCGAGATGCAGGTCCCGATGGGATCGCGCTCTGCGATGCCACTTGCCATGAACACGACCTCCAATCGATCCTGCTTAGGGTGCTCAACGCCCTCGATTCGCGGCTGCAGCAGCTGGCGGCGAACGACACCGGCCTTCCAGCCACCTGGTCACAGCTCTGCTGGCTCACCGAACAGGAAGTCGAGGTGGAAAACAACCGCGAGTGGACCGACGGCGTGTGCGTCGGAATCGCCGACGATGGGGCGCTGCTTGTTGAAAACGTTTATGGCACCCACCGGATCATCAGCGGGTCGGTCAGGGCGCTTTGAGGATTGCCGATCGGAGTTACTGGGTTTGTCTTTGAACCCAAGGAATGTTTTCTATATTCTCGGTGGTGCGGAGAACCATCTCCCTCTCGAGATTGCGTTGCGACTGAAGCGTATACTCGCGATGCGCGATCGGACTCGCGCTCGCTGGCCGCTCGAATGCAGGTGATCGTTGCTCCAGAAATGGCAAGCAGCGTGAAGGCTGACAGGAGAAGCTGAAGCGAGAACTGCGGCCGTCGGCGCTTTGCACGCCATACTACGAGTTTCATTCTTCCATCCTACGAACACTAGAATTCGCGCCGCGCGATTTTCCGGATCGGCGAGGACTACGCTCGATATCCCGACGGCGCCCCAACGAAGGGGTTTGAACGTTTCTCGCGACCCATCGTCGTTTCTGGTCCGTGGCCGGGCAGAACGATGGTCTCTTCGGGCAGCGTGAACAGCTTGTTGTGAATCGCATTCCGCAAATCGTCGAAATTGCCGTCGGGAAAATCGGTTCGGCCAACGCTGCCGGCGAATAGCACGTCGCCGCCGAAGACGTACCAAGGCTCAGCGTGCCGGCAGACCAAAACGATGTGACCAATCGAGTGGCCAGGCGCTTCCAAGATTTCGAACTGCAAGCCGGCCGCTTCGAACTTCTCGCCCTCCCGCAACAGTCGATCTGCGGGCGGACTGATGAGTTCGACCCCAAAGGGGGCCGACAGGTTGAGATTCGCGTCCGTTAGTTTTTCCGCATCCCGTTCCCCAATGACCAGTGGGCACGCCGGCCAGCGGTTTTTCAGCGTCTGGTTCCCGGCGATATGATCGCTATGCCCGTGGGTACAGACGATGGCCGCCGGGGTAAGCGAATGCTGGTCCAGATAGGCGAGAATCGCACCCGGCTCGAACCCTGGATCGAATACCACGCAGTCGTTCCGGCCGGTAAGATGCGCGATATAGGTATTTTCATCGAAGGGCGCTGAGACAATTCGTCCGATTTTCAAGTCCGCTTGCGGCACGGTAAAACTTCCCTTCCGCCAAAAAGGCAGTCTGTCTACGATATTCGTACTAATTCTCGACTCCAATTTGGCGGGTGACCATCGATTTTGAAAGCCGCTCGTCCCGTTCCATTGCGATGAATTAGATCCAGCCTACCAAGTCCTCGCCCGATTGACTTCCCGCCCAATCGTGCCCGCAACCTCGCGGGCGCAATCGGAGACCAATTATGTTCGAACGCCTCCCCAAAAGTATTTGTAGCTTGGCCGTTTTCGCCATCACTTTGGGAATGTCCTCGGCAACGCACGCGGTTGAAAGATTCGCCGACCCGAACCTTCGCCCGGCGACCGATTCACAGCCAGCCCAACCAGCCGCGAGCGCCCAGAACACCATCGCCGCCAATTCTGGTACCGCGCCGCAGCCGGTCGCGCCGGCGAATGGGGCCAACGCCGTATTCGATCTCGCTCAAAAGCCCGGCGAGCACCCGCTCGCCCCAGTGTTGCGTCTGCTCAAAACGACCGGCGACACCATCGATCGCAACATCCACGACTACAGCTGCACGCTCGTCAAACAAGAACGTGTGGACGGCAAATTGGGCGATAAGCAATACATTCTGCTCAAGGTCATGCACCAGCCGTTCAGCGTGTATATGTCTTTCATCCAGCCCTTTGCTGGACGCGAAGTGGTGTATGTGAACGGTCAAAATGATGGACAAATCGTTGTTCGCGAAGCGGGCTTAAAGCACATGCTCGGAAAAATTAAGCTCGATCCGAAGGGCTCGATGGCCATGGACGGGCAGAAGCACCCGATCACGGACGTCGGATTCCGCAATCTATGCACGAAGCTGAGCAAAATGTGGGAGGCCGAGTCGAAATTCGCCGAATGCGACGTGACTGTTAAAGCAGACACGCATATCGCGAACCGTTCGACGACCATGATTCAGGTCGTGCATCCGGTCGCTCGGCAAGACTTCAACTTCCACGCCGCGCGATTGTTCCTGGACAACGAGCTGAAAATTCCAATCCACTTCGACGCCTACACTTGGCCGGAACAAGAAGGCGGCGATCCGCAGCTGGAGGAAAGCTACACCTACACGAACCTTAAGCTCAACAACGGCTACACGGCTCGCGAATTCGATGCGGCGAACAACCCGGACATCTTCAAGTAGTACGCCAACCTAGTACGCATTCCTCTGTGTCAGCACGACTCGGAGCGTTTTGGCCAAGATCTTCGCGTCCATCCACAGCGACCATTCGCGAATGTATTGGTGATCGCACGCGACGCGGCGTTCCATCTTATCCAGCGTTTCGGTTTCGCCGCGATAACCGCTCACCTGCGCCAGCCCAGTGATGCCAGGCTTCACTTTGTGCCGCAGCATGTAGCCGTCGATCAGTGAACGGTACTGCTCATTGTGGGCACTCGCGTGTGGCCGCGGCCCGACGAGCGACATACTACCTTCGATCACATTGAACAGCTGCGGCAGCTCATCCAGCGACGTTCGCCGCAACACGCGACCGATTTTCGTAATGCGATCATCGTCGCGAGTCGCTTGGCGAACTTCGCCACCGTTGTCGCAGCACGTCATCGAGCGGAACTTCCAGACCTGGATTTCGCGACCGTCGAGCCCGTACCGCCGCTGCCGGAAAAACACGGGGCCTTTCGAGGTTAGTTTCACGATCGCGGCAATGATCGCCATCGGCAGCGCCAATGCCGCCAGAATCAACGAACCGCACACCACATCCGCCGTGCGCTTCGCGAGTCCGTCCACGCCGTACAACGGGTTCTCGAAAACACTCACCGCCGGCAGGCCGTTGACGTTCGTCCAGCGAGCGTGCAGCAACTCGAACACAAAGAAATCCGGAACGATGTACACGCTGGCCGTCGTGTCGCCGAGCTTGGCGAGCACGTTGCGGATTCGCTCCTCAGCCCGCATGGGGAACGTGATGTACACGATATCAAAATCGCCACGGCGAGCGCGATAAACCAGATCATCGAGTCCGCCGATGTGACGCCCCACTTCCTCCGGCAGCTCCACCGTGCGATCGTTCGGCCGGTCGTCGTAGAAGCCCGCCATCCGCAGGCCCATTTCCGGGGCCCGCTCGATGTTGCGGGCCAGTTGAATACCCAGTTCGTTCACACCGCAGATGGCATAACGGCGAATATTGAAACCCCGCGCCCGCAATCGTTGTTGTACTTTGCGAAGTGTAAATCGGCCGACCGCCATGGCCAGCGGGGTCGCCACGATCCAGATCAGCTTCGACTCGTAGGAGTAAACGGCATTGTGTTGGGTGAACAAACCGATCCCCAACAAAACGGGCACTGTGTAGCACCAAGTCAGCAGCACACACCCAATCTCGCGGCGCAACCGCGTGCCGCGCCAGCTGCGGTAGAGCCCGCTCAGCTCGGCGACAACGTGGTACACCAAAATCGTGGCGGTCGAAATCGTGAGAAAATGCGGCAGCCCGGTTTCATCGGTTTGCGTGAGCGCCAGGCGAACCACCGCAAAAATCACCGCGGCATCGGCCAACCGATGCAGGCTGTACACCAACGATTCGTGAAACGTAATCCCGCGTGAAGCTGGCGACATAGACCTGAGAACTCCGGACCCGTTCGAGCGGTCGGCCATTCGCTCCGTCAAAGATGACGGGAGCCGATCGTACTTTCGACGGTTGACCTTTCAGCAGCCTCTGTGCCGCGGCACGATGCCCAGGCGAAGGTCCGGTTTTTCACGCGTTTTCAACGCAAAATGGCGAAAACGGCGAATTATCCGTGGCGGCCGGTGTTGCAATTTCACAACATGAGTTGCCATACAATGTCGCGGTAGCGCAGCAAAGCCACGACTTCGGATAAGGAACTAATCGCCGACAAAAGCGTCCAATCGAAGGCGTCACGCTTCGAGAGATGCGCCCAGCTCGGGGCGCGACGCGAAGACTCTGCTAAATGCCACAAAAACAGTGTGGACCCTGGACCGCCCAACTGCGTACAACAAGGGTCGAGGCGGTGGCCGAATTCTGCAGGGAATCCCAATTCGTGACCAAGATCGGACCGATTTGATGCTGCGTTTGATTTGCTTGATTTTCGCTTTGTTAGGAGCGTTTGCAGTCGTCTCGGATAAATCGGCCGGCGGCGCCGAAGCCAAGCCGCTGCAGCTGAACGATTTGTTGAAATTGCACGCAGATGGTAATCATAAAGACGCGTACGAAGGCCTGCGGACGTTCGTTCTGAACAAAAGCACGTCGCCCGGCGATGCGGCCCGTGGTTACGACGCCGCCATCGAATGCCTCGAGCAGCTGAACCGCGTCGAGGAAATCGATAAATTCCGCGCCGAAGCGGCCCTCGCCCACAAGAACGAATGGCAAGTGCTGGCGGCGGTGGCGAAGTCGTTCATCGCCGTGCCGCATTACGGCTACATGATCGGCGGCAATTTCCATCGCGGCCAACAGCGCGGCGGCGGAAAAGTCGTGCAAGCAACCGAACGCGACCGCGTGCGTGCGATCGAGTTCTACCGGAAAGCGATGACGCTGGCCGACTCGGCCAAGGACAAACACGAACCAGCGAAAATGCTGCGATCTTTCGCCGAGGCTCTCGCCTTCGGCCAACCTTGGCGCCTGCAAATTCTTACGGATCTCGAACAGCTGCCCGACTACGAAGACGGCTGGGGCTATGCCGGCGAACCGCAAGGCGCGCCGGTCGACGCCGACGGCAACCCGATCTTCTACGCCGTGCCAGCAGGTTGGGAAGCCGCCAAGAGCGATGGCGAGCGTTGGCGGTGGGTTCTCGAAACCATGGTGAAATGGGACGACTCGTTACGGAACGACGAACACATGACTCGCGCCGCATTCTTGGAGTCGCAATTCGGCGTTCAGACATTGGCTCAATTCCGAGTCATGCTGCCATTCCGCGCCTTCGCGACCGCGGACCAAGGCGAAAAGAAGGACGCTAAGACTGGCCCGTGGGCCGTCGATACGCTCGGCGAAGACGAAACAATCGCCAGGCTCGCAACAGGGCCCAAACGATTCAAACTGCCGGACGATCAGAACTACATCAAACTTTATCAGCAAGTGGTCGAGTCGACCGCCAAGCAAACGGCGACTGATACCGAGCTGAGCGCGCTGCGCAGTCTCGCGCAACTGTTCGAAAATCGCCGCCAGTATCCGCGGGCCGCCGAATACTGGCGCAAGGCAGCCGACCGTTCTTCCGGCGACGTCCACGAAGAGTTCCGCCGCCAGCTAGATCAAGTCGTCGGCAACTGGGCGGAGTTCGAGTCCGTAATGTCGCAGCCGGCGGGCCGCGGTGCGACCGTCGATTTCCGCTATCGCAATGCGAAGCAGGTGGTGTTCGTCGCCAACGAAATCAACGTGAAGCAGCTGCTGGCTGATGTGAAAGCCTATCTCCAATCGAAGCCCAAGCAGCTCGATTGGGAGCAGATGAACATCGCCGATATCGGCTATCGGCTAGTTCAGGAGAACGGCAAGAAATACATCGGGGCCGAAGTAGCCAATTGGACGCTCGACCTCGAGCCGAGCGAGAAACACTTCGATAAGCGCGTCACCGTCACGACGCCACTGCAAAATGCGGGCGCCTATCTCGTGACGGCAAAAGTGGCCGGCGGCAACACGCCGAAGATCATTCTGTGGCTCGCGGACACTGCCATCGTCCGGAAGCCGATGCAGGACAAATCGTTCTACTACGTAGCCGACGCCGTCACCGGCGCGCCAATCGCCAAGGCCAACGTCGAGTTTTTCGCCTACCGCCAAACGCACCGCGACGCCAACGACTACCAGGTCGACACCAAGAACTCTGCCGAAGCCACGGACGAAAACGGCCAGGTGCTGCTGCCTGTTCCAGAGGACACCAAGGACAACGCCGGCCGAGAGTACCAGTGGATCGTCACCGCCACCGCCCCCGGTGGTCGCATGGCCTATCTTGGCTTTCACAACGTCTGGCGCGGCGCGCACTACGACGCCGATTACAACCAGGTCAAAACATTTGCGATCACCGATCGCCCCGTCTACCGCCCCGGCCAACCAGTGCAGTTCAAATTCTGGGTGGCTCAAGCTCAATACGATGGCGAAGACAAATCCTCGTTCGCCCATCAAGCTTTCGCCGTCGAAATACACAATCCGAAGGGCGAAAAGGTCTATAGCGATACACTCACCTCCGACAACTACGGCGGCATCGCCGGCAAGTTCGATCTGCCGGACGACGCCACGCTCGGCCAATACCAAATCAACGTCGTGAACCGTGGCGGCGGCACGTTCCGCGTCGAAGAATACAAAAAGCCCGAGTACGAAGTCACCGTTGACGCGCCAAGTGATCCGGTGGCGCTCGGTGAAAAAATCACGGCGACGATCCACGCGAAATACTACTTCGGCTCGCCAGTGACAAATGCGACCGTGAAATACAAAGTCCTCCGTAGCGAGCACGAAACACGGTGGTACCCGCCCGGCCCATGGGATTGGCTCTACGGCGAGGGCTACGGCTGGTTCGCCTACGATTACCTTTGGTATCCGGGCTGGAGCGATTGGGGATGCCGTCGGCCAGCGCCGTTCTGGTACATCCGCCCGCAGGCGGCGCCTGAAGTCGTCGCCGAGCGCGAAGTCCCTATCGGCGCCGATGGCACTGTGAAAGTCGAGATCGACACGTCGCTCGCCAAGGAGATGCACCCCGACCAGGACCATCGTTACGAAATTCAGGCGGAAGTCATCGACCAATCGCGGCGAACGATCGTCGGCAAAGGCGAAGTGCTCGTCTCGCGCAAGCCGTTCAACGTGTACGCCTGGGTCGATCGCGGATACTACCACGTGGGCGATTCGATCACCGCCAGCTTCGCCGCCCGCCGGCTCGATGGCAAACCGGTCGAAGGCACCGGCAAGCTGAGCCTGCTCAAGATCACTTACGGCCCCGCGCCCGATCGCAAACCGATCGAGACCGAAGTGCACACGTGGACACTCGCTACCAACTCCGAAGGCAAATCCGAAATTCAATTGAAAGCTTCCGAGAAGGGCCAATTCCGCCTGTCGTATAAGGTGACCGATAAAGCCGGTCATGAAATCGAAGGCGGTTACCTCTTCACGATCATCGGCGAAGGCTTCGACGGTAGCGAATTCCGTTTCAACGACCTAGAGATAGTGCCCGACAAACGCGAATACGCGCCCGACGACAAAGTTCAGCTGCAGCTCAACACGAACCGCACGAATTCGACGATCCTGCTGTTCCTCCGACCTTCGAATGGCGTCTACTTGCCGCCTCAGCTTTTGAACGTGGCTGGTAAGAGCACCGTCGTAGACGTCGGCGTCACAGCCAAAGACATGCCCAACTTTTTTGTTGAGGCCGTCACCATCGCGGACGGCCGCGTTCGCACCGAGGTCTGCGAAATTCATGTGCCGCCGGTGAAGCGCGTCCTTAACATGGAAGTGACTCCTTCGGCGGAATCCTTCAAACCGGGCCAGCACGCAAAAGTCACCGTGAAACTCACCGATGCCGCCGGTAAACCGTACGTTGGTTCAACCGTTCTCTCGGTGTACGACAAAAGCGTCGAATACATCTCGGGCGGCTCGAACGTCGGCGACATCAAGGCGTTCTACTGGAAGTGGCGTCGCCAACATCGCCCCTACTTGGAAACGAATCTTGACCACTGGTTTACTAACCTCGTCACTCCCGGCCAAAACGGCATGGAGTCGCTCGGCATCTTCGGCCAGCTCGTCGAAAATGGCGACAACTTCGATGAAAACGGCGGCGGTCAGGCCGACGCCCTTTATTTTCAGGGCGGAGTCGGCGGCGGCGGACGCGGACACAGTTCCAAGACCGCTAGCGCACCGAGCTTCAGTCGAGCAGCGGCCACGCCCGCCGCGCCGATGGCAGCTGCCGCTATAGACTCGCTATCCGGATCATACGAAGCGAAAGCCGGCTTCCAAATGGAAGCCACATCGCCCGCCGGCCCGCCAATGGCGGAAGCAACGGTTCGCAGCGAATTCGCCGATACCGCCCTGTGGTCCGCCGCGCTCGAAACCAACAAAGACGGCCTGGCTGAAGCTGAGTTCGACATGCCGCAGAACTTGACCACTTGGAAAATCCGCGGATGGGCAATGGGCCGCGGTACCCAGGTCGGCGAAGCCACGGCCGAAACCGTCACCCGCAAAAATGTAATCGTGCGGATGCAAGCGCCGCGGTTCCTCGTCGAGCGCGATGAAGTCGTGCTCACCGCAAACGTCCACAATTACTTGCCCACCTCGAAACAAGTGAAAGTCCGCCTCGAGCTCGATGGCAACACGCTAGAGCTTCCCACCGCGCCCGAAAACACGATCGAAGTTCCCGCCGGCGGCGAAAAGCGAGTCGATTGGCGCGTCAAAGTGGTGCACGAGGGCGAAGCCGTCATGCGCATGCTGGCCCTCACCGACGAAGAGTCGGACGCCGTGCAGATGAAGATCCCCGTCTACGTCCACGGCATGCTCAAAATGGATAGCTTCTCCGGCGCTCTCCGCAACGACGATCGCACAGGCACGTTCGAAGTCAAAGTGCCGCAAGAGCGCCGCGCCGAGCAAACGCGGCTAGAAGTCCGCTACTCGCCCACGCTCGCCGGCGCGATGGTCGACGCCCTGCCCTACCTCGTTAATTATCCCTACGGCTGCACCGAGCAAACGCTCAATCGCTTCCTGCCGACTGTCATCACCCAGCAAACGCTGTTGCGGATGAAGCTCGACCTCAAAGCGATCGAGCAGAAGCGCACGAATCTCAATGCCCAGGAAATCGGCGATGCAGCCGCCCGGGCCAAAGGCTGGAAGCGGTACGAACAAAACCCCGTCTTCGACGAAGCCGAAGTCACGAGGATGGTAAAGTCCGGCGTCAACCGCCTGCAAGAAATGCAGCTCTCCGATGGCGGCTGGGGCTGGTTCAGCGGCTGGGGCGAGTTTTCTTCACCGCACACCACTGCAACGGTCGTCCACGGACTGCAAGTCGCTCAGAAAAACGGCGTTGCCCTCATCCCTGGCGTCCTCGAACGTGGCGTCGCGTGGCTGAAGCGCCATCAAGAGGAGCAACTCCGCCATCTCGCGAATGTCGACGACAAAGGCAATGTCATCGACAAGAAAAAACCGTCTAAGCAGTACGCCGATAACATCGACGCGCTCGTCTACATGGTGCTGGTCGACGCCAACGCCAAAAGCGACCCAATGCGCGACCGTCTATACAAGGATCGCTCAAAACTCGCCGTGTACGCCCTTGCCATGTACGGTATCGCGCTCGACAAGCAGCACGAAACCGATAAGCTCGAAATGGTCATGCGCAATATCAGCCAGTTCGTCGTCGAGGACAGCGAAAACCAAACCGCCTACCTGAACATTCCGCAAGACATCTGGTGGTATTGGTACGGCAGCGAGTACGAAGCCGAGGCGTACTATCTCAAACTGCTCGCCGCGAATCAACCGAAGAGCGAGGTCGCGCCGCGGCTTGTTAAGTACCTCATCAACAACCGCAAGAACTCCAATTACTGGAACAGCACGCGCGATACGGCCCTCGTCATCGAAGCACTTGCCGAGTACATCCAAGCGACCGGGGAGGACAAGCCGGATCTGACAGTCGAAATATGGGTCGATGGTCAAAAGCGGAAGGAAGAAAAGATCACGTCCGAAAATCTCTTCACCTACGACAACGCGTTCGTACTGGAAGGCGAATCGCTTACTCCCGGCGCACACACCGTCGAGGTTCGCAAATCCGGCACCGGCCCGCTGTATTGGAACGGCTACCTTTCGAACTTCACGCTGGAAGACAACATCCGTCATGCCGGCCTCGAGCTCAAAGTCGAACGCCACTACTACAAGCTCACCCCCGCCGACAAAAAGATCGAGGTCGCCGGCAGCCGCGGCCAGGCCGTGAGTCAGCGCGTCGAAAAATTCGACCGCAAAGAAATCCCCGACCTGGGTTCCGTCAACAGCGGCGACCTGCTTGAAATCGAGCTCATCGTCGATTCCAAAAACGACTACGAATACATCCTGTTCGAAGACATGAAAGCCGCTGGCTGCGAACCGGTCGCACTCCAAAGCGGCTACAAGGGCAACGCGCTCAACGCGTACATGGAACTGCGCGACAACCGCGTCTCGCTGTTCGTCCACAATCTCGCCCGCGGCAAACACAGCCTCACCTATCGCATGCGCGCCGAAATCCCCGGCCGCTTCAGCGCGCTGCCGACGAAAGCCTCAGCGATGTACGCCCCCGAACTCCGCGGGAACAGCGACGAACTAAAACTTAACATCGCCGACGTCCCCGCTCCGACTGGCGCAAGCGACGCCGCTTCGGGGGGCGGGAACAAATAGCCATTCGACTTGGGACGGCGAAGCTCCTGCTGAGCCGAATCGCTGAGGCTCGACCGACCGCTAGCAGTCGCGCCCAGAATCGCTAAAATCAATGGCGGTAAGTAATCGCTCACGCCGCACAAAAAGGATTTGCCGTGTCCACCGTCGCTGAGGAAAGAATTCTCGTCGTCCCCACGTCCCTCTTCCACGAACTCGGCTACTTCCAAGGGTTCTCGCGCGAAATCGACCGCTACTGGCCGCAGCTCGTGACCGGCGATCACGTCGAATACCGCGCCCGCGGCGAAATGGAAGAGGACCCGAGCTTCAAGCAGCTTATCCCGTATGTCCTCTTTCGTTGGACTTCGCCCGATGGCACGCTCCACCTGTTCGAATACCAACGCGGCAGCGGCCAGGGCGAACGCCGCCTGCACGCGAAGTGCAGCGTCGGCATCGGAGGCCACATCTCATCGATCGACGCCGAAATCGGCCCCTCGCACCACGTCTATCGCGAAGGCATGCGCCGCGAGCTCGATGAGGAAGTCACCATCGACACCCCCTACGACGAAACCGTCGTCGGCCTGATTAACGACGATGAAACCCCCGTCGGCCGCGTCCACCTCGGCATGGTCCACCTCTGCGACGTCGAAAACCCCAACGTCCGCCCTCGCGAAGCCGATATCCTCGACGGCCGCTTCACGCCAGCCAGCGACATCCTCGCACGCCTCGACCAGTTCGAAAGCTGGTCTCAAATCGCCGTGCGAGCCCTGTTCGGCTAATTCGCGGGGACGCAAAGCACGCCGCTTCTCGCGTACAATGGCTATACGGCAAGTCGCTCGCTTGCGGTTTAGCTCATGCAATCCACCCCCGAAAAAACCGTCTACCTCGACAATCACGCGACCACGCGCGTCGACCCACGCGTTGTGGAAGCGATGCTGCCGTTCTTTGACTCCGTGTACGCTAATCCCAACAGCGTCCACGCCGCCGGGCACGAAGCTCACGATGCAGTCGAAAACGCGCGCGCCGAAATCGCCACTGGGATCGCCGCCGATCCGACTGAAATCGTCTTTACCAGCGGCGCAACCGAAAGCAACAACCTCGCGATCCGCGGTGTCACCGAACGCGAGCGCCGCCGCGGCAACCATCTCATCAGCGTGACAACCGAGCACAAGGCTGTGCTCGACCCGCTCGCCCTGCTCGCGCGCCGCGGCTACGACGTCACGCTGCTCGACGTCGAACAACAACCCAGCCCGCGTGCAGGCTGGCTCGACCCGCAAAAAGTCGCCGACGCGATTCGCGACGACACTTGCCTCGTCTCCGTGATGCTGGCCAACAACGAGATCGGCATCATCCAACCGCTCGAACACATCGCCGCCATCTGCAAAGCGCGCGGCGTCCTGCTCCATTGCGACGCCACGCAAGCCGTCGGCAAAATCCCCGTCGACGTGAATCGCCTCGGCGTCGACCTCATGAGCTTCACCGCCCACAAGATCTACGGCCCCAAGGGCATCGGCGCGCTCTACGTTCGCCGCCGCGATCCCATCGTGCGACTCGACCCACAAATCACCGGCGGCGGTCAGCAAGAAGGACGCCGCAGCGGCACGCTCAACGTGCCGGGCATCGTGGGCTTTGCGACAGCACTGAAGCTCTGTCTCGACGAGCTCTCCTCCGAATCCTTGCGACTCGCGCAGCTTCGAAACACGCTCGCCGCGTCGCTGCTAAATACACTCGATGACATCCGCATTTGCGGCCCGCGATTCGACCTCTTGGCAACTAACAACGCTCCGCTGCTTCGCCTCCCGAACAATCTGAACGTGACATTTGGAAACGTCGACGGTGAAGCCCTGCTTCTGGCGATGCAAAATCTTGCCGTCAGCAGCGGTGCCGCTTGCACATCCACCGACAGTGGCCCCAGCCACGTGCTCCTCGCCCTCGGCCACAGCGACGCCGACGCCCGCAGCAGCCTCCGCTTCGGCCTGGGC
>JABDGM010000083.1:0-13383 GCA_013286045.1 Planctomycetota bacterium
GTGGCGCACAGCAATAGATTTCGCGGTTTACTTACTCGTTCGCGGCGCGATTGTCGTTATCCAATCTTTGCCGCTGTCGGCATGCGAACGAGTCGCTGAAATTCTCGCAACGTTCTTCGCGAAAATCGTGCGATTACGCGGTAGCGTCGTCGACAAGAATCTTCGCACTGCCTTTCCCGGCATGACGTCCGAGGAGCGCGACGAAGTCACCTGGCAGATGTGGCGGCACCTCATTTTGATGATCGCTGAAATCGCGCAAACTCCGCGCAAGGTGCACGAAACAAATTGGCGCGAACATTCGCGAATTGTCAATCAAGAGCAGTTCGTTCGCACGCTCCTCTCCGGTCGGCCGTTGGTGCTGATATCTGGGCACTTCGGTAATTTCGAACTCGGCGGCTACCTGATGGGCCTGTTTGGTTTCCCCACCTACACGGTCGCTCGCGCGCTCGACAATCGCTTCCTCGATCGGTTCGTGAACGACTTCCGCGGCCGCACCGGCCAATACATGCTCCCCAAAAAAGGAAGTGGCGAAGACATTCAGCGCATTCTCGAAAACAATGGCATCCTCACGCTGCTCGGCGATCAGGCGGCCGGCGATCGGCAATGCTGGGTCGACTTCTTCGGCAAACCCGCTTCGACCCATAAGGCCGTGGCCGTTTTCTCTCTGACGAATAGCGCGCCCACCATGGTGAGCTACGCCCGCCGCGTAGGAGGTCCGCTGCACTACGAGGTCGGTCCGACCGCCATCTGCGACCCCAAAGACCCAGACTTCGAATACGGAAGCGTACCGTTACTCGCACAGTGGTACACCGATCATTTGGAACAACTCGTCCGCGAGTCGCCCGACCAGTACTGGTGGGTCCACCAACGTTGGAAAGGTGCTCCGCCAAATCGCAAAAAACGCGACCTTGAGGCGAAGCGGGAAGTCGCCTAAGTTCGACGAAAGACAGGCATCACCGTTTTGCCGCTCCTTGTCGGGTCGCGACCGCCGGGCCTAACATAGCGGGTCGGTAACTTATCGGCACAATGGCCCCGATCTCTCCGCCGTGTATCAATTTCGCTCGTTTCGCAATTCTGATCCCCCGCGCATCGTTCAAATCTGGCGCGATCAACCGCCGCAGCGCGGCGTCGCTCAGCCCGTAACGGCTGGCATTTTCGAGCAGTTCATTTTTTCCAAGCCGTACTTCGATCCCGCCGGCCTTATTCTCGCGTTCGAAGATGACAAGCCGGTCGGTTTCGCCCATGCCGGCTTTGGCGCGAATGATGAGCACAATGGCATCTCGACAGACATCGGCACCACATACCAGCTCATGCTGCGTGCCGAGCATCGCAACACCTCGCTCGCCGGAGAATTACTTGCTCGCTCCGAAGCGTACCTGCGAGGGCGTGGCGCAAAGGTAATCTACGCCGGCGGCATTCGCCCGCTGAATGGCTTCTACTTGGGCCTCTACGGCGGCAGCGAGCTGCCCGGTATCCTGGCCGGCGACGCGCTCGTCAATGCCGCCTGCCGGCAATCCGGTTATCGCGAAATCGATCGCGTAGCGATGATGGTGCTCGAGCTGTCGAGCTTCCGGCCACCCATCGCTCGAAACGTGCGCCAGCTCCGCCGCGAGGTTGCCTGCCATGAAACGCCCGGCCCGGCGCGCCGCGACTGGTGGGACGCGTGCACCACGGGTGCGTTTGAACGCATTCGCTTCTCGCTCAGCCGCGCCGGCGGACCGACGATCGCAGATGTTTGGTTCTGGGACGTCGAGCCTCTCTCGAGCGCTTGGGGCGCCCCCGCCGCCGGCATGTTCGATCTCGAAGTGCCACCAAACGAACGTCGCAAAGGTCTTGCGATGTACTTGCTAGGAGAGGCGTTTGAGCGCCTCCGCACGCGCGGCGTTCTGTTGGTCGAAGCACAGACAATGCAAGGCAATGCGCCGGCGCTCGCGCTCTACCAAAAGCTCGGCTTCCGAAAAGTCGATGAAGGCATCGTTTACCGCAAAGACGCCTAGCTTGATCGCTGCCACTCGCTCCACCGTACCGGCTACTTCTGCACGGCACTTTGCTTGAGCGTCGCAATGTACTGCACCAGTGGGCCTTCCGGCTCTACTTGCAACGCGGCCAACCTCGCGGAAATCGGCACGGCCGATCCCTTCGTTCGCAAATCCGCCAAATAGCCAGTCAATATCTCGCGCCGCTCCGGCGGCGAGTTCAGCAGAAAATAGACCCAGGACCACGATTCGGCATACTCGCGCTGTCCCATCTGCGCCGATTCGCTCAGCGACTCTAGCCGCTTGAGATCAGGTTTCCAATTATCGTGCTCGATCGAATCGGACAGCAAATCGACGTGCGGCTGATTCAAGCCTGCGTAGCCGCGAGGCACTTCGAAGTACTCGGCCAATCCTTCATCGATCCACAACGGCAGATTCGGAATCGCAGCATGCATATAGCCATGCGCGGTTTCATGTCGCAAGTCCTCGCCGACGCGATCGCTCCAGTGCGCATATACGCGGAGATGTGTATCGCTCTCCAGAAAAAATGCCCGCCGCGAGGGAACGTTCGGAAAGTTCCGCAGCAGGTATTCGCCGTATCGCTCTTTATCGCTAAACAAATAAACTTCGATCGGCTCGGTCGTCGTCGGCAACCCGAGCGTGTTCGCCACGTACTCGCGCTCCTCCACCAGCTCGCGAACGAGCCGATGATCGTGCGGCAACTCGAAGTCGCTGTGGAACACGAGTTGTCCAACCGGCGTCTCATGCCCGTTCGGCAGCGGCGACAGCGGCGCATGGGGCAACCCGCGGCAACCAATCAACTGCACGAGCGCAATAAACGCGAAAAACCAAAACCAACGCATCCAGCGACCTCCACGAAGCCGCGGATTCTAGCGAAGGCAGCAGCTAGCTCGAAGATCAGAAATGCGGCCCAGATTTGGCCTTATGGGGCCCATCTTCGCGCGTTTGTCGCCCACGCGTGCCCGCTTTCACCGGGCGACGCTTCTTGCCCAGCCGTCGTAGAGCCTTCCGCCGAAGCGCCACAATGCAGATTTCCTGGCCGCCGGAAACTAGTTGCCGCGCCCGCACATCGCGATAACCCCAGCCGCGCACGCGCTCAATAAACTCCGGTACCCGATTCGCCACAGACCACTCCGAAAACTTGAGCGTCAGCACCAATCCGCGAATCGAAACCTGCGGACTAGTGACGATCGACTCGATCTCCGCGAGCGTATCGTCTGGCGCGATGTTCATATCCGCCGCGAGCCACCTCACGCCCGCGAATTCGTGCCGCCGCACATCCGAGCCACGCTTCTTCAAGTGGCGAAACCGCGGATGCTCCTTAATGCAAGAATCCACGTCGGCGGGATCGATCCCCGTTACGAACATTCCGCGCGCGAGTAGCGCCTGGCTCGCCCCACCCGGCGCACAACCAACCTCTACGCACTCATCCTCCGCCGCGAGCGGCAAGTCGCTCCATTGCAGCGCCTCTTCGAGCTTCGTGTATGCCCGCGACACCGCGAACTCCGGCGTGCGAATCGGAATCACACCTCCCGGCCAACGCTCGGTCCTGCGCACCGCGCGATGATACCCTATCCACCATTCACCCGGCTGTGAGATCACAACGTCGACCACGAGCGCATCACGTGCCGTCGCTCGCCTCGGAGTGGTCATTTCGCGATTTACATTCGCCGTTTCCGGCGCCGCCACGCGCAACGCGGCCTCAATCTCTGTACACAGGTCGGTCACAAACATTTCGTCGCCGTTTGCGTCGGCCGCTGCCTCGCGTTGCCAAACATGCAAATCGATTGGCGTCTTCGGATGAGCGCCAAGCACCGGTTCGATGAGTTTCCACGACTGCTCGACCATCTCCCCGAGCTGGTCGCCGACCAATTTCCCCAGCGAAATCCCGCAAGCGTACGCAAATGTCCAGTGATGCTCTGCCAAACTCTTACCGTTAATCGGGGATTCGCCGGCACCTTTGAACGTCACAAACCCGGGCCGCGAATACGCCGGATGCCATGATGGCATGACCCGCGCTACTTCCTGCTTTAGCGCACCCTCCGCGCCCGCCCGGCACGTCATGAACACGAATTGTGCATCCATTTTCGACATTGCTAACTCAGATTACTACAATGCAAAATACCCAACAGCCGCCAGCGACGGTTATCCACCGAGGACACAGAGAAAAACGTATGAAGACGTCGATTCAAAAACTCTTCTCGATGAGCTCTGTGTTCTTTGTGGCAAAACTCGCGCTCGTGCTGCTCATTCCACTGTGTCTGTTAGTCTACGCGTTGGCAATGCCGAACAAACCAGCCATGACCAATAAAACCGAACCGAAAACCGAAAAATCGACCGACGACCTCCGCTCACGCCTCACTCCCGAACAATTCTACGTAACCCAAGAAAAAGGCACCGAACGGGCCTTTACCGGCAAATACTGGAATACGAAGGACCCGGGCAAGTACTACTGCGTGGTCTGCGGCGCCGAATTGTTTACCTCGGACTCAAAGTTTGACAGCGGCTGTGGCTGGCCCAGCTTCGACAAAGCCGCCACCGACAAAGTGGACACCCATGTCGACAAAACCCATGGCATGGTCCGCGACGAAATCGTCTGCCACAACTGCGGCGCCCATCTCGGCCACGTCTTCAACGACGGCCCGACAGCCACAGGTCTCCGCTATTGCGTGAATAGCGCATCGCTCGATTTCAAAGCCAAAGATACGAAGGCCGAAGACAGCAAGAAGTAGTCGAGAACGCCTGGCGACGATTTCCCGATGACCTTCTCAATCTGCCTACGGCTTGGCGACTTTGCGTGAACCATTGATGTCGACGTCGCCCACCTCGCACCGCCCGCTGATGCAGCTCACCCGCGAGGTCGAGCAAACTGAGGCAGAAATCGCGCGCCTCGAAGCCGAGCGATCCGCCATCGCGACCGACGTCCGCAAAGCCGCGCGACGCCTTCGATATCTCCATCTCGCCCAATCGATTCGTCGCCCCGCGGCACAATTTAACCTCTGGCCATTCGCGGTAATGCTCGTCGGGCCCACGATTATCGGAATCGTGTGCCTTATCCTCATTAACCTTATCACGGGTTCGTACCCGCTTTCGTTCTTCGCGTTCCTCCTAGGAACCATTGCCGGCGTGGGTCTGTTCGCTTCCATTGTCTACCACCCCGCCGACACCGTCTTACCGGCAGCGGTCGGCGAGGCCGAATCACAATCCAAACTTGCCCACGCTCGGCTGAAAGAAAAAATCGAACGCCTCACTGAATCAAAATCTCGTCTGCAGAAACTGCTCGACGAACGCCGCGACCAAATTGCCTCTGGCAAACTCCAGAAGGCCGCATTGCTTCAACGAAATTGGAAACAAATGCGGGGCACGGAATGGGAGGACTTCGTCGTCGAAGTCTGTCGCACACTGGGAGCCAAGGCCGAGCGTACCGGCCAAGTGGGGGACGCCAATCTCGTCATCGACTTTGGCAATCGCCGCGCTGCCGTAGTCACCGAGGGCGACGAAGGGCAAAACGTTTCGAGCGACACCATCCGCCGGGCCATTGCGGCTCAAAAAGACGCCGGTTGCGATGCATGTGCGGTCATCATCAATCGCCGCTTTACCGGAGCCGCTCAGGATTTTGCCCGCCGGAATGGCTGCGCCGCCATCGGGGCCGCCGAGTTTCCAGATTTCGCGATGGGAAAGGTCTCAATCTAACGGTCTTGGTAGCCTAGACCGCGACAAGATGCGTCGTCCGCCGTACCGCTAACTGCGCGATCTCGGCAAAGTCTCCTATTTGAATATTCCGGTAGGTGTTAAACTTTTAGGTGGGCCCCTTCTATCCCTTCGTTGCACGTTTTTAGGGATCGAGTATGTCAGTAGTCAGTCTGCGTAGAATCGGTGCGCTCATTCGCGAGCAACGTCATATCCTCCTCGGCCGCTGGCGACGGCAAGTCCGCCAACTGCCATCGGCTCAAGGTCTGGATACGCCAACGCTCAACGACCACATGCCGTACCTGCTAGACGAACTCGCAAACTCGCTCGAATCGCAACCCGACTACTCTCTTGAAGACGCGCTGCTGCAAGGTAGCCCGCCCGCCCACGGTCGCCAACGACTCCACGACGGCTTCAACGTCGAGGAAGTTGTCGCTGAGTACAACGTACTGCGAGGTTGCGTCCACGACCTTGCCGAGGAGCACGGCATCGTTATCCACGGCAACGACCTGCGCGTCGTGAACCGAATCATCGACGAAGCCATCGGCCTCGCCGTGCAGACTTACGCTACGCAACTATCGCTGGAGATCAAAAAACACCGCGACGAGCATCTGGCTTTCGTCGCCCACGACTTGCAAACGCCTTTGCAAGCGATCTCCCTTACCGTGCGAATGATCGAGCAAACGGTGTCGGCGCCGGGAGCCAGCGCACCGACGGAGAAGCTGCTGAAAATCTTACGTCGCAACGTCGAGCAACTCGAAAAGTCGGTCATCGACGTTATCAAGACAAACGGCGCGTCCGCAGAGGACAGCAAAACACTCGAACGCCGCGAGATCGACCTGTGGCCGATCGTCGAGTCGGTGATGACCGAACTTCAACCAATCATCTCCGCCTCGAGCGTCGAGTTGGTCAACAACGTGCCCGCTGAATTGCGTGTCTTCGCAGATGCCAGCCTACTGACGCGCGCATTGGAAAACGCCGTTGCGTTCGCCGTCAATAGTGCTCCGCGGGGTATCGTACGAGTCGAAGCTTCCGATGCCGGCCCGGAGGGTGTGCGTTGCCAAATTCATTACAACGGCGCACCACCATCGCCGGACACTATGTCGACGTTGTTTGATCAGGGCACAGATGCTCAGCACGGCCCAGATGGCATTGGCCTGAGCTTGGCAATCGTGAAACGGGTCATCGAAGCCCATCGTGGCGAGGTCCACGTTCGAACAAGCGACGAGCCAACTACGACAATCGAGTTTCGGTTGCCGCCGAAAAAGTGACTCGAGCCTCCAGGGCGGAGCAAGCTGTCTCTTTTCTCCTCTGCCAGTGCATTTTCACTTTGGCTGTGTGCTTCTACCGCGCAGCTAGTGTAACATGACGCTTGGTTCGTCATCGACGATTCCGTCAATTCGCAGCTTCTCATGCCGGCCAAGCAACGCACTTCACCGCTGTTCATTCTTGTGGCCATGGTCACGGCCGTCTTCGCGCTTTACGTAGCGAAGGCGATTCTGTTGCCTATCGCGCTTTCGATTTTGCTCACGTTTCTGCTCACGCCGCTCGCCAACCGGCTTGAGCGTTGGCGAATTCCGCGCGTAGTTGCCGTCGTTTCACTCGTCGGCATTTCGTTCGCCGTAATGGGAGCGCTCGGATGGGTTGTTACAAATCAGCTCGTGCAGGTCACAAGCGAGCTTCAAGAGGATCAGCATAAAACAGACCTGATCAACAAGTTGCAGCGGCTGCGCCCGCAATCTCCCACAGTCGACAAGATCTGGAATACACTGGCCGACATCCGCAACGCAGTGATTCAAGGCGCCGCTTCCACCAATGGCAGCGGCAAGTCCGACAAGAATTCCAACGACAAATCAGGAGGTGCAAACTCCGGCGATAGATCTCCGCCCACTAAAGAAACCGATAAAGCCGAAACAAATCATCCTACAACAGCTTCTCAAGATAATCTGGCGACGACCGTTAAAGCCTCCAACAAACACGGCCAGGGTAAGGATTCCGTCGAGGTCACCGTTGTCGATCAATCGACCTCCACGTTCGAGCAAGTTCAAGATTGGCTCGCGCGCCTCGTCGAACCCCTCACGACCAGCGGCATGGTGGTCGTCCTCGTCCTGTTCTTGCTGCTCGACCGCGAAAACCAACGTATTCGCCTTATCCAGCTGTTCGGTCGCAGCCACATGCACGCCACGGCCGAAGCTTTTCACGACGCGGCCGGTCGCGTTGGACTTTACCTGCGCACATTGTTTCTCATTAATGCCGCGTATGGCTTCGCCGCCGCCGCTGGCTTGCTAGTCATTGGCGTCCCGGGCGCCATCACTTGGGGCGTGCTGGGTTTTTCGCTGCGCTTCATACCTTACATCGGCACTTGGATTTCGGCTTCGCTGCCGATCATTGTTTCCGTCGCTCTGTCGCCCGGGTGGACCCAGCCGATGCTGGTGCTTGGTTGGTACCTCTTCATGGAACTAATTTTTAACAACGTCGTGGAGCCGCTCGTGTACGGAAGCACGACGGGCGTATCGACGGTCGGCGTCATGCTCTCAGCAATCTTTTGGACCTGGCTCTGGGGCCCGATCGGTCTGATCCTATCCATGCCGATGACCGTTTGTCTCCTCGTCGCGGCCCGATACGTGCCGCAACTACGCTTCCTCACAGTTCTGCTCGCCGAACAATCCCCCGCATCCCCAGCCGAACGCACTTACCAACGACTGCTGGCGTTCGACTACCACGAACCAATTAAGCTTGCTCACAAGCAAGTTAAAGAGTCGTCGCTCGCCGCCTACTACGACAACGTGCTGGTTCCAGCACTGACCCTTGCAGAGAACGATCGACATCTGGACGTGCTAAATGAAGAACAGTCCACGTTCATCATCGAAGCAACCGCCGATATCGTCGACGAACTGGGAGAAGCCACGAATCGTTCACTTGCCAAAACGGAAGCGCGCGAAACCCAAGTTGCTGCTGCCGCTGGGGCCGAACCTGTGAACGGCCCCATCACTTCTCCAACCCGCATCTTGTGCATTCCGCTACGTGACGAAGCGGACGAAATCGCTGCCCGAATGTTGGCTCAACTGCTCATGCTCGAAGGCTACCAGGCGAGCACTGGAGCAGCGAAATCGCTCACAAGCGAATTGGTTGACCACGTCGCAGATACCGACAGCGACGTGGTCGTCATCTCTGCGTTGCCACCGCTGCAGCCGCGCGACACCCGGCTCCTCTGGCGTCGCCTGCGACACCAGTATCCGCACCTACCGATCGTCGTCGGTTTCTGGACCGCCGCCGAGCAAAAGGAGTCTCTTGCCGAACCCGTCGAAGACGCCGAAAGCCGCGTCGTCACGAACTTCGCTGAGGCCATCACCATCGTTCGTGCGATGGCAGGGCGCATCGAAGTGGCTGCGAAAACCGCGTGACCTGCTTCACGCCGCTTCTACCGGGCCGGCCGCACCGCGCTGTGAGATAGGATGATTTTCTTCTCGCCGACCGTGGCAAACTGAATCGTCGCCCGGCGATTTTTCCCGGAGCCAGATAACGCCACCACTTTGCCGGGGCCGTATTCCGGATGGAAAACTGTCATCCCCTGCCTGAAAACATCGGGCGACACGCGCGGCAACTCTTCCGCCGTGTCGGCATCACCACTTTCATTTTGTTCCCGAGACAGCGTTGCCGCGGTTTTGATCGACGCCGCAGAGACGCTAATCGCCGGCTTCGCGTCGGACTTACTCGATGGATCGTGCCCCTCCTCGGAAGTCGAAACGTCCTCAAGTTGCCAGTCCCAAGAATCGTCGCCCTCTTCGTCCTCGGGAATCTCCCAGGGGTCGAACGCCGTCTCCATGTCGCTCGAACCGAGCATCTCCATTTCGCCGCGTGGCATTTCCATCAGGAAGGAACTCGGAATCGTCCGCCGCCGCACACCGCGGAAATCGCGCGTCACCGCGTAACTCAACTGAAGTTCCTCCTTGGCACGCGTGATTCCAACAAACGCCAATCGGCGTTCTTCCTCTAGTTCATCCGGATGTTGGCCAACGCACTCATGCGGTAAAACGCCATCTTCCACCGCGATGATAAACACGACCGGGAACTCGAGCCCTTTCGCCGCGTGCAGCGTCATCAGCGTGGCTTTATCTGTTTGCGTGTCGAAATTATCCGTCTCGTTCACCAGCCACGACCGCTCAAGATACTCTTCCAAATGACCGCCGCCGGGATTTTGTTCATCGAACTGCCGCGCATCCGTGAGCAATTCCTCGATGTTCGCCAATCGATTCTGATCTTGCTCGTCGTCACTCTCCGCGAGCGAGGCTCGATAGCCCGACGCTTCCAGCACCGTGCCGATCACTTCCTCAATATCGCCGTGCACCACCGCCGCGATGCGGTCGATGATCTCCACGTACGCCGCGACTTTCGCCGCCGTACCTTTCGAGAACCCTTCGATATCCCAGGCCGCCCGCGCCGCTTCCAAAAGCGGTATCCCGAAACGATAGGAGTACTCCGTCAACCGCTCGATGGTCTTTCGTCCGATGCCGCGCGTCGGCGAGTTGATCGTCCGCTCGAACGCCATGTCATCGCGCGGATTGTTGATCAACTGGCAGTAGGCCAGCACGTCTTTAATTTCTTTCCGCGCGTAAAACTCCTGGCCGCGCACCATCTGGTACGGCACGCCGGCCGCCCGCAATGCGCGCTCCACGGAACGCGACAGCGCGTTCACTCGATAGAAAATCGCAAAGTCGCTCGGCTTCCGCGTTCCAGCAGCGACGGACGCACGAATCTGCTCCGCGATATCCGCGGCTTCCTTATCTTGATCGAGATACGCGACCAGTCGCACCGCCCCGCCTTCGCCGTTCTCGGTCCACAATTCCTTTTTCTTCCGCTTGATGTTATGGCCAATCAATTGATCCGCCACGTGCAGAATACGCTTCGTGCTGCGGTAGTTCCGCTCCAGCCGCACGATCTTCACTTTCGGGTAATCGTGCTCGAACTCCAGGATGTTGTTCAGGTCGGCTCCACGCCAACCGTAAATCGATTGGTCCGGATCGCCCGTCACCGCGAGGTTCGGATGATCGGTCGACAGCGCTCGCAAGATCACATACTGCGCTCGGTTCGTATCCTGATACTCGTCAACCATCACATATCGATAACGCTCATCGAGCTCCGCACGAACCTCCGGGTGGCCATGCAACAACTGCGCGATATGCAACAGCAAATCGTCGAAATCCACTGCCGAGGACGCCAACAACCGCGCCTGGTACGCCGGATAAACTTCCGCCACAACGCGGCTCAGCATGCTGCCGCCCCGCGGCTCATATTGATCGGCCGGAATGAGCCTGTTCTTCGCGGCGCTGATCGCTTCGTGCAACCGATCCGGCGAATAGTTCAGCGTGTTGATCTCTCGTGCTTCGATCACCCGCTTGATCGTTTGCCGCGCGTCGCTCGTATCGTAAATCGTGAAGTTCGGCTGCAGCCCGACGTACTCAGCATATCGCCGGAGCAGCATTGCCCCGAAGCGATGAAACGTGCTCAACCACACCCGGCTGCCGGGCGATAGTTCCGCGACACGTCGTTGCATCTCATCGGCCGCCTTATTCGTGAACGTCAGCGCCAATATCTGCGAACTCGGCACGCCGCTCTCGATCAGGTGGGCAATGCGGTGCGTAATCACCCGCGTCTTGCCGCTGCCCGGCCCCGCCAACACCAACAGCGCCCCCTCTTGGTGCGTCACCGCGTCGCGTTGCGGCTCTGTGAGTGATTCAAGCAAATGGTTCATCTTTTACCGTAAAATCCGATCGTCCGTTCGAGGCGATCGCAACGAAATGCTGGGAAGCGAAGCGGTTCACACATCCTATCATTTCGCATTCGTGTTCGTTCGTACATCCCCGCACGTTGAACGGCCAACCGACCGCGCGCTCCTCGCGGTCCGATTCTTCGCTGACCGATGCTAGCATTCGCGATCGAAAATCGCATCAATATTTTGCGAGGATTATTCGCACTGTTCACGAAACTTGGTATACTCCGCGACGAAGCGCGACAAGAATGATCGCGCACTATCCGCCCGCCAAATTTAAACAACCCAGGGAGGGACCCCGCCATGACCCGCATCCCGATCAATCGTGCCTACGAGTCGTCGCAAGATCTGAAAGACAAACTCGAAATGAGCACAGCCGAAATCGGCCTCGCAGTTCGCACCACCAATTGCCTTGAAGAGCGCGGCGTCTTTACCGTCGACGACCTGCTCAACTGCACGCGCGACGACTTGCTCAGCATCTCGAACTTCGGCGAAAAGACGCTCGAAGAAGTCTACAAAGCGCTCGAAAACGTCGGCTTTTATCGCCCGGGCCACGCACGCGTCGGCGTTTAAAGTCACCCGCTAACTCGCCAAGTCGAATAGCCTCGTGTGACTGTCTGCACGTCCAGGTTTGTGAGACAATAATAGGTAAAGGCCTGATGCGTCCTTCATCAGGCCTTTACCGTTTCCATTTCTCACGAACCGGTCATGCTCCCTCGTCCACGATTTTTTTCCAAGAAGCGCGGCACGCGTCGTACCAGCGTCCCCTGGGCCGGCAAAGTTGCTGAAGCGTTCTTATCAACCGCGCTCGTGGCGCTCGGCGTGGCTGGCCTGTATTGGCTGATCTACCGCGTCGCCTACGTCGATGATGCCGGCTACTGGCCTTGGTTCGCGATGGTCATCCCCGTCGCCCTCCTCGTGTACGGCGTGGCAGCGGTCGGCCGCCTCCTTTGGCAGAATGTGGCCTCGACCGAGCGTCGGGCCGCCGCCGTCCAAAAGGCCACCGATTGGGATCGCCTCGGCGCGAGCAAGACGATCACTCCCGCCCTCCCCACCGTGCCGCCGATCGAAGCGGTGACCGATAGTCCCGGCGTCCGACTCGCGTACCGCCTGCCGATCGACGCCGCTTCCGGCTGGGTCTCCTTCACGATGGCTGCCGTGTGCTTGGCTTGGAACACGCTCGTGGCCATCTTCGTCGTTCAGGTCATCGCGTTGCATCGCTCGGGGCAACCAAATTGGCTACTCACGTGGCTCATGGTGCCATTCGTCTTGGCCGGCGTCTGGACCATTGTCGCCCTGGTTCGCCAAATACTTTTCAACGTCGCGATCGGTACGACGCGCGTCGAAGTCTCGCAGCATCCTTTTTATCCCGGCGGCGTCTTTCATGGCTTCGTCTCGCAGTCGGGACGCGTTCGAGTTCGCTGGCTGCAGGTGCAGCTCGTGTGCGAGGAACTGGCCATCTACCAACAAGGCACCGACACTCGCCGCGCCACCAGCCGCGTGTTCCGTTCGGTTCTGTTCAGCCGGCGAAAGTTCGACATTCGCCCGCCGGACGCATTCGAAATTACCTTCGATCTCACCGTGCCTCCCACCGTGATGCACTCTTTCGTCTCCACACACAACGCTATCGTTTGGACGATCGTTGTTCGTGGCCGCATGACACGCTGGGGCGACTTCGAACGCCGCTTCCCGATTTACGTTTATCCGCTTCGCATCGTGGCTCCTACTTCGAGTTCAACGCTCGCGATGGCGAACGCTTAATATGCAAACCGCGCCCTCAATAAGAATCTTGCTCGATTCGCCGGCCGGCCAGTATCAACCTGGCGACCAACTCTCAGGCCGGTTTTTGGTCGAAGGAACCCAGATGCGCACAATCCGCGCGGCCGAGCTTTCGATCGTTTGGTACACGGCAGGTAAGGGGGAAGA
>JABDGM010000083.1:13393-16231 GCA_013286045.1 Planctomycetota bacterium
GATTTTGCCGTCCATCACTTCGAACGCCACGTCGACGACGTCGCCCGCCCGCTCGACTTGCGTGTGCCTCGTCGATTTACAACGAAACTGCCGCCAAGCCCGCTCAGTTACGATGGCGAAATCGTGAAGGTTTGCTGGTGTGTGCGAGTGCGTCTATTCATGCCGCAGATTCAAGAGACCGTTGCCGAAATCCCATTCCGCCTAGGCAGCGTGTCCGCGGGGGCCCAGGTCGCCGCCGATGAACCAGAGCAGACGGATGAGACCAATTAACGCATCAATGCTCGTTGCACACCCACCATCTCGATTCGACAACCCCTTCGCCACTTGTTGGACGAAGCCAGGCGCATTGACATTTCACTTCCCGCCCGGCGAAAGTGCCACGCAACTTGTAACGACGCTCGCTTCACAAAGCTGGGTAGGCGCAATCATCGGCCCGCACGGGAGCGGAAAGTCAACACTTCTCGAATCCCTCAAACCACGTCTCGCCACAGCTGGTCGCAGCATGTTCGACGTTGTACTACGTGACGGGCAGCGACGCCTACCGCAAGCCTTTCTCAATTCTATTGGCAGTCTCAACGCTGATAACAACGGCATCATGATAATCGACGGCTTCGAACAACTCGGCTGGAGAGACCGCCTGTTTCTCGCGCGGTATTCACGACGAACGTCCACCGGATTGCTGGTTACCGCCCACTCGCCGATTCGCATTGCCACGCTGATTCATCTCGCACCAAATCGGGTGCTAGTAGCGCAGCTTATCCGCAAATTATGTGCGGAAGTGTCCACGCCGATAACCGCCGAAGACGTTGCCGCTAGCCATGCCTGCCATGGCAGCAACGTCCGCGAGATTTTCTTTGATCTGTACGACCGGCATGAACGGAAACGACGCTCGACAAGAACTCGGCAAAATTGAATCGCGTATTGAATTCGCGACCGCCTCTCGATTGTACGAATTGCGTTAATTTGAACCAATTATCGCGTTTCAACACGTTGCGTTTTCACAACTTCTCATGGAAAGCTGTTGTTAATTCACACCACAACCAGCACCGCCAAATTCTTTGGGTTACAATTCAACGAGTTCCCTTATCGTTGCCGCATTGGCGGCGAATTTGCGGTGTGGATTAGGGTCTTGTCACGATTCACCCCGCAACGCTTTTCCAGACGGCAAAGCTTGCCCAGCATGCACTGTTCGCCAAATTCGTGTTCGCCGCGTGCAGCTAGTTGCTTTCCCGCGCGCCGGCGAGTAAACAAAAAGGTAGGGTCCTTCTCATCTCGCAGAAGTAAGTGAGCGTTAACATGTCCAACAGATCAATGCGTCTCGTCACCGCCGTTGCCGCGATTTTGCTCTTAGCGTGCGTCGTCGTTGACGCCAGAGCGTGTTGTGGTCAACCAACGACTTCCTACTACGCGCCGGCGACCACCGCTTACTACGCGCCCGCGACGACCTCCTATTACGCTCCAAGCTACTCGTCAGGCTACGCGTACACCGCCGGATACGCTCCCACGTACTCGTCGTATTACGCACCGAGCAGCTACTCAACCTACTACGCGCCAACGTACCCGTCCTACTCCAACGGCGGTTGGTATCCAGGCTACTGGTGGGATCGATTTACTTCGAACGTGTGGGGTACGCCGACAACGTATGCCGCGTCGTATCCGACGAGCTACGTAGCTGGGTACGCACCGACATACTACTCCGCCGGTTACGCTCCGAGCTGCCCGACGTGCTCCAGCTGCTCGACCTGCGCTTCGTATGCGCCTGCACCTACTTGCTCGACATGCACCGCCTCGTACGCCCCCGCCTGCAGCACGTGCGGTGGCGGCTATGTCGCGTCGTACGCTCCGGCTCCGACTTGCTCGACTTGTTCTAGCTGCGGCTCAACATGTGGATCTAGCTGCGGATGCGCGGCAGCCGCCGCGCCTGTCCAAGTTTCATACCAAGCCCCAGTAGCCACGTATCAAGCGCCTGCCTGTTCGAACTGCACTGCTGGCGCCGCGGCCCCGCCGCCGGTCGCTCCCTGTGCTGCTCAAGTGCCGGCGACCAGCACGCTTCAACCAACTCCTCAGTCGACCTACGTCCCGCAGCAACAGCAGCAGCAACTCGCTCCGACCCCGGCAACTCCTGCAGAACAACGACCGACGCTGCAGGCGCCCCAAGTGCCGCAAGCGATGTCGGCCAACCGGCCTGCCGACACAACGCCGACCCCTGCCGTTCAGCCCGAACCTGCCAGCGACGCCACCAAGGCCGGTCCGTATGACGTGAATAAAAAGAGCGATAGCTCGACTTACTTCGAAGCGCCACAGCTCTTCCAAAAAGATCGCACCGCCCAACGCGGCAGCATCGCCCCGGTACGCACCGCCTTGTACCAACAACCGGTGATGTATCGCCAAACGTCTGCAACGGTTCAAGGCCCGGTCACCGCAGCCAAGGCCCAGCAAGACGCAGCCGGCTGGGGTAGCGCGTCGCACTAACCGACACGCAGAAGACGCACTTTCATTAAACAAATAATTAGCCGCGCCATCTTGGCCCGGCTTTTTTATTGCCGGACTCGCGCTCGTTTTCAGCGGACGATCAACACCGAGCACGGCGCGTTGCGCAAAACTTGCTCCGAGGTGCTCCCCAACAGTAGACGCTTGAACGATCCGATCGATTGGCTTCCCAGCACCACCAGATCAATTGCCTTCGTCCGAGCTTTGGCTAGTATCTCCTCCGCCGGCCGGCCTTCCGCCACGATCAGTTCCTCATCGATAAAGCATTTCGGCAACGTTGCGCGAAACTTTTCTAATTCAGCGCGGGCCTCCAGCACATTCTGCTGATGCTCGGCTTCCCATGCCGAC
>JABDGM010000084.1:0-15978 GCA_013286045.1 Planctomycetota bacterium
GGCGGCAATTTTGTAGGCGATCATGCCTTGCTTGACGTCCTCGCGCTCGGGCAGTCCAAGGTGCTCTTTCGGCGTGACGTAGCAGAGCATGGCGGCACCGTGCCAGCCGGCGAGGGCGGCACCGATGCAGCTCGTGATGTGGTCGTAGCCGGGGGCGATGTCGGTGACGAGTGGGCCGAGCAGATAGAACGGGGCGCCGTTGCAGATTTCGATCTGCTTCTCGACATTCATCTGGATTTGATCCATCGGAATGTGGCCGGGGCCTTCGACCATGACTTGAGTACCGCGCTCTTGGCCGCGGCGAGTTAGTTCGCCCAGCGTTTCGAGCTCGGCGAATTGGGCGGCGTCGCTGGCATCCGCGATCGAGCCGGGGCGCAAGCCGTCGCCAAGACTCCAGGTGACGTCGTACTGTCGCATGATGTCGCAGAGATCGTCGAAGTGCGTGTAGAGCGGGTTTTGCTGGCGGTGGGTCATCATCCACTTGGCGATGAGCGAACCACCGCGGCTTACGATGCCCGTGACGCGGTTCATTGTGAGGTGCAGGTGTTCGAGCAGCACGCCGCAATGGACGGTCATGTAGTCGACGCCCTGCTGTGCCTGGTGCTCGACCATATCCAGGAAGTGCTGCGGCCGCATGTCCTCGATTTCGCCGCCGAGCTCTTCCAGCATTTGATAGATGGGCACCGTACCGATCGGCACCGGCGAGGCGGCGATGATCGCTTCGCGGATTTCGTCGATGCTCTTGCCGGTGGAAAGATCCATCACGGTGTCTGCGCCGTAGTGGACGGCGTAGTGGAGCTTATCGAGCTCGCCATCGAGGCTGCTCGTGACGGCGGAGTTGCCGATATTCGCGTTGACCTTGCACTTCGCAGCGACGCCGATGCACATTGGTTCGAGTCGCTTCGCGAGGTGAACCGTGTTGGCCGGGATCACCATTCGGCCGGCAGCGACTTCCGCGCGGATTACTTCGGCATCGAGCTTTTCGCGCTCGGCGACGAACTCCATTTCACGAGTCGTGTGGCCGGCGCGGGCATGTTCAAGCTGGGTGATAGGTGCGGGCATCGCGATCCAGGCCTCCGTGACGAGAAGTTATATCAATTGCTGCTTAAATCGTAACGGTTTTGCGGCGCGAGTGTCAACGAACGGCGTTGGCGAGCTGGTTTAATCAAGCAAACATGCCATGAGTAACTCTGGCTGGGCTAGTTACAATAGAGCGGTGAGCGAAGTCGCCCGGGCGTTTTCTTGACGGTCGACAAAACGGGCATTTAGAATCAACGCTTTCTCGCGCGAGCCGAGTTCCAGCCTAACAAACATCAATATGCGATGGTTGAAACTCGCACGCTCTCAGTTGTCGTCGCGATCTATAACGAGCAAGAGACGCTTCCTGATCTTTTTAAGCGGCTCCGTTCGACTTTCGCGACGATGCCGGATGTCTCGGCCAGCGTCATTTACGTCAATGATGGCAGCAGCGATAGCTCGTTGCGAATCATGCTTGAGCAGCAAGCTCAGGACGCCCGCTTTACGGTCATTGAGCTGTCGCGGAATTTCGGACACCAACCGGCAATCACCGCGGGGCTAAACGCCGCGGACACAGATGCCGTTGTGATGATGGACGGCGATCTGCAGGACCCGCCCGAGATAATTCCCGAACTTGTTGCCAGGTGGCGCGAGGGGGCGGAAGTTGTGCGAGCAGTCCGGCGACAGCGGGCCGAGCGCGGCATTCGCCGCTTGGGGTTCGAGCTTTTCTATCGGGCCATGCACTGGGTGAGCGATTTTCCGATGCCGAGCCAGGTCGGCATTTTCGGATTAGTCGATCGCCGAGTTCTTAATGAATTGAAACGGCTGCCGGAACGAAACCGATATCTGCCCGGCCTGCGCGCCTGGGTGGGCTTCGATCAACGGACGGTGACCTACGACCGCCGCGAACGTGGGGCTGGGGCGGCGAAGCAGTCTCTGTGGAAGCTGGTTCGGTATGCGGCCGATGCATTTCTTAGTTTTTCCTATAAACCGCTGCGCTTAATGTTGGCCTGCGGCGTGTTAGTGAGCATGGTCGGTTTCGTGCTGGCGTTGATTTTCATCTTTCGTAGGTTGTTTGGATTCGAGGTGGCTCCCACTGGATTTACAACCCTAGTAACTTTGCTGCTGTTTTTGGGCGGAGTTCAGTTGATGGCGATTGGTTTGTTGGGTGAGTATTTGGGTAGGATCTACGAAGAAGTGAAGCATCGTCCGCTATACATAGTCAAACAACGGTATCCCGAACGGGAATCGGCCGTCGCCGATGGTAACGTTCGTCAACCTTAGCGGCATACCGCACGGCAGCGATATGGAGAACGAGAAGCCAACGAGTGGTGCGATGCCCGCGGGAGCATATGTTGCAGTCGCGGCCTTGTTGGCTTGGTATTTTCTGTCGACCGTAACGGCGAGCATCGGCAAGAGCACGATGTTCGACGAGTTGTTTCATTTGACGGGCGGTTACACGTATTGGCTGCGCGGCGACTTCCGCATGCAGCCCGAAAACGGAAATTTGCCGCAGCGTTGGGACGCCATCCCACTGATGTTTCGCGATACGAAGCCCCCGAACTTCGATGGCGAAGTTTGGTGGCACTCCGCAACGCCGAACGTCGGCTACGAGTTTTTCTATACTGTGGGCAACAACGTCGACGCATTGCTCCTTTGTGGGCGGGCGATGAACGCGCTGCTTGGTGTCGCGTTGGGAGCGCTGATTTTTTTCGTTGCGAAGAATTATTGGGGGTTCGGCTCCGCCTTCGTTAGCTTGGCCTTGTTCGCATTCTGCCCGACGATGCTGGCAAACGGCGCGATGATCACGTCCGATATGGCAGCGACGTTATTTTTCTTCGCAACGGTGCTTTCGCTGTGGCGCGTTTTGCAGGTCGTGACGTGGCGCACCGTGTTGACGAGCGGCCTCGTGATGGGTGGGCTGTTCGTCGCGAAATTCGCCGCGTTTATGATCATTCCGATGGGTTTGATTCTGGCGGCTGTGCAATTAGCGTCGCCGCGCCCGATCGCTGTTTCGTGGGCGGGCCGTGAGTTACAGATTCGCCGCCGCGGGTCGCGGCTACTGGCCATCGCGACATTGATCGCCGTGCATGCGGTCATCGTCTGGGCGGTGATTTGGGCGTTTTACAACTTCCGATACGACATGTTCGCCACGACGACAACGCAGCTGACCGAGCATGGCGGTCAAATCGTGGTCGACGCTCCGCAATCACCATGGAACGAGGTACTGGATGCAGATGGGCTCGTGGAGCGTTTTATTCGAAGCGCACGCACGATGCACTTTCTTCCCGAAGCTTACCTGTACGGTTTCGGCTATACGTGGCATTACGGTAAGGCCCGCGTAGCGTTTTTGAATGGAAGTGTGGGATCCACCGGATGGTGGTATTTCTTTCCATACTGTTTGATGGTGAAGACGCCGCCCGCGCTCTTCGTGTTGGGTGCTTGCGCAGCCGTTTGGCTGCTGCGATCGTGGCGAAGCCCGGGGACGAGGCAGGCGCAATGGCAAGCCGTTCGCGATTCGTTGTACCGCACGGCACCGTTGTGGACTTTATTTGTCGTGTACTGGGCTTTCGCCGTCACGAGTCATTTGAACATTGGGCACCGGCATATTATGCCAACGTATCCACCCTTGTTGGTATTTGCCGGCGGGGCATGGCTTTGGACGGTTCGCCGCGTCGATGAAGTCAAGGATGGCGTTGCGAAGAGCGCGGCAAAACCCGGGCTGATTGAAAAAATCACGCAATGGTTCACCAGTCGGCGTTCGCCGGTTGCCGCCTTCGTGGTGATCATTGCGATTTGCTCATTTGCTGGTGACTCGCTATGGACCTGGCCGAACTATGTCAGCTATTTCAATCAGTTCGCAGGCGGGCCGCGTCACGCTTACCGGCACTTGGTGGATAGTTCGCTCGATTGGGGCCAAGATCTGCCGGCGCTCAAAAAATGGCTCTTCGATATGGGGCTCGAGGCATCCACGGAGTCGCAGACGTATCTTTCGTACTTCGGGACGGGGTTGCCCTCGACTTACCAGATCAAGGCAAACTTGCTGCCGTGCTTTTTCCAATGGGATCCACCGACAATTCCCCAACCACTACGGCCGGGTGCATACTGCATTAGTGCCACGATGCTTCAAAACCTGTACACCGAGTTTCCGGGCCGGTGGACAAAGAAGTACGAAGCGACCTACCAAGATTTAATGAAGGACGTGAACACGTTCGTGAGCAGCGATGAGGCCGGTCGCGCTCAGCTCGTAGCGACGGCCGGCGAGTCGTACTGGTACCGCGTGTTTCGCGGTTTCGAACAAGCACGCCTGGCCCGGCTCACAAGCTATTTACGAGGGCGCGAACCGGACTTCGAAATCAATTACTCAATCTTGATCTACTATCTGATGGACACCGATCTGCAAGCTGCGCAGGAGAAACCGCTGCCGGAGATGGAAAACTCGGATTAGCGGTGACTCACCATCGGCTTAAAAAAAGCTACGATAGAACAGTGTGCTTTCGGTGTTGCGGTCTGACGACTGCGATTCAATGTGACAGAAATGCCTAATTCCTCAGCACAGCGGGTTATCGCGATCGGAGACGTGCATGGGTGCGCGCCAGCTTTGCGGGCCATCGTGCGTCTCATCGAACCGAAGGCCGATGACACCTTGATCATGCTGGGGGACTGTGTGGATCGTGGTCCCGCAAGCCGTCAGGTCATTGAGGAGCTGTTCGAGCTGCGCGATCGGTGCCATCTGGTGGCGCTGTTGGGCAATCACGAAGAAATGATGCTTAACTTCTTGGATGGCAAACCGCAGCCAGACGATTGGCTTCAAGTCGGCGGAGCTGCCACCGTGGAATCGTATCGCGGCTACGACGGCAAGCTGAAGCCCATTCCGGAAGATCAAGTCGAGTTCATTCGGTCGTGGGGTGATTACTTCGAAACGCCATCCCATTTTTTTGCACACGGGAGTTACGATCCGGATCAACCGCTGGCCCGTCAACACTGGCAAACGATGCGATGGCAATCGTTGAAGTTTGGAATTCCGGAGGCGCATGTTTCGGGTAAGACAGCCGTCGTCGGGCATACATCGCAGAAGAGCGGCGAAATCTTGAATGTTGGTCATCTAGTCTGTATCGACACCTTCTGCTGGGGCGGAGGTTGGCTCACGGCGTTGGATACGGTTTCGGGCGAAATATGGCAGGTTGACCGTGAAGGGTCGCGGCGAAGTGACAAAGAGACGCTTCAGCCCGCAAAACCCCTCTAAACAGACCGTTTCGTTGTCGGAGATGCGGTCACTTGGTACTATAAAGACGGCAGCTTTTTATCGCCGGCGGGCCAGTAGACCTTAGGACTTTTGCTTCCGGCGACTCTTCTCCGGAACAGTACATTCTCACCCAGCAGCTTCGGCCGAGCCGCCGAAGGTAGCGATGTTCAAGCGCACTTTTCTTTTGGCGGTTCTGTGCGTCGCCAATGTTGCCACTGGCCGTGCAGCAAGCCTGGATGCCCTGCTCTTTCCGTTAACGGGCGAGGTCCGCCTGCGTAACGACGGCGCGTCGGCGGTGCCATTCGTGTATTACTCGATCACGTCGCCTTTCGGTTCGCTGAATGGGAATGCGGTCATTTGGAAGTCGATTTCCGACAACTATGACCTCAGCGGGAACGGTTTTATCGACCCATCGTTCAATTGGACCAAACTTTCGGCGACGTCGACGCAACTAACGGAGGGCGTTTTCAGCGGCCCGGGCGGAAGCTTGGCCGCGTTTCGCTCGGTGAGCCTCGGCCAGATTTGGAGCCCAGTGCTTTACCCTTCGAACGATTTGACGTTCACCGTTCTTCAAGCAGATATGACGCCAGTTACGGTGACCAAGGTGTATGCCGTTGCGGGCGACTACAACGGCAATGGCACCGTGGATGCCGCGGACTACGTGCTTTGGCGAGACAATGTCGGCTCGACGACGAATCTGGCCGCGGACGGCAACATGAATGGCGTCATCGACACGGCCGACTACATGGTGTGGCGGAGCAATTTCGGAACATCGCTTCCGACTGGTTCGGGCTCCTCGATTTCTGGCGGAGCGTCGCTATCTGCCGGCGTCTCGGTTCCTGAGCCGACGGGATTGTTGCTTGCCCTCGGCGGATCGATCGCGGCGCTCAGCGTACGCGTTCGAGGACGACGTGCTGCACGTTGCGGATTAGATCGGTAGTCGCTTCGCCCGTCACGGCCAGGTGGCCGAAGGGCATGGTCAGCGTATCGGGCACGCCGTCTAGAGTGCCACGCTTCACCGCGACGACGCCATCGCCTTTGCCTTCGACGAGTTCGTCGACGTCGGCCAAGATCGCGTCGAGGTCCTTTGCTTCTTTCTCGCCGCCGGGCATCTTCGCCAGGCTCTCACAGACCGAGTGGCGAATCCAATCGACTTGCGCCTCGCTTAGGCGGGCGCCCGTGCCTAGTAAGATGGTATAGCGAACTTTTGGGTTAACGGGGCGAGCGTTCAAGTCTTTGAGGAATTCGGAATCGGGGCACAAGTCGTTCGCGGCTTCGCCGAGGCCATCGACGATCGAGTCTCGCACGCGTTGCCATGGCCAACCGCGGCTGCGGGAGAGCCAGTGCTCCCATAGATCGGTGCCGACGGCAAAATGGGCGATAAATGTGCCCCGCGTTGGCGGAGCGATCATGATGAGCCGCTCGACGTTGCCCGGGTCGTAGAGGGAATCCTCGACGCAATACCGCGCGACTAAGCCGCCCATCGAATGACAAACGAGGATGACTTTTCGCTGCGGATATTGCGTGGCGAACTTACGCAGCTCGCTGGAAAGCAATTGGGCCGAGCTTCGGATGTAATAATCGTTCGGATAACTGAACGTGGCGCAGGGGAAGCCGGCGGCACGAATCGGCGCCATCAACGAGGCATTCTGTTCCGGCGTGGAATTGAAGCCGTGGATCATGACCACCAGGGGTTTCGCCAAGTCGATTTTTTCCCAGCCGTCTTCGAGATGCAGGCCGTATTTGGCGAGGTCGGACTCGCGGACAACTTTTCTCCGCAGCCACGCGCGATAGCCGTTGTCGTCGAGTTCACTGCGGCAGTTTGCTGCTTCCAGCAGGCGCTCGGCAGGCGAACGACTGGGTTCAGTCAAGACAGCAGCCGCTGGGACCGCAGCACGAGTTGCCGTTGCAGCAAAAAATAGCGCTGTGAGGAGGCACGCTTCGATCGATCGCCGAAATTTGGGCACTCGCTGTGCTCTCGAGCTGGGAAGTCGTGGTAAAGGTGGCTGCGAGCATTATATAGGTTGAATTACGTGCGATGCTATTGTTTTGTTTGGCGACGGAATGTGATCGGATGCGTGCGTAGCGCGTTTCGAAAGCGCATTAAAAAAGCGGCCGCGACGCTTACCCGCCGCGACCGCTTGCTTGATTTTGCTGGCAGCTTACTCGTCGCCGGCGTCGGAATCGTCATCGCTAGCAGGTTTTACGGCGATGTTAAGTCCGAGATCGCCGGCAGCCATGACTTTTTGTTTGATCTCCTCGGCGATCTTGGGATTTTCTTTCAGGAATAGGCGGGCTTTTTCTTTGCCCTGGCCGAGCTGCATTTCACCGTAGCGGAACCAGGCGCCCGTTCGGCCGACGACCTTCTGTTCGATGCCGAGGTCGAGGATATCGCCCTCGTAGCTGATGCCATCCGTGTGGAGCATATCGAATTCGGCGACGCGGAACGGCGGGGCGACCTTGTTCTTCACGACCTTAGCGCGAACGCGTTGGCCGACGACCACTTCGCCTTCTTTCAGTTGGCCGATGCGGCGGACGTCGACACGGCAGGAAGCGTAGAACTTCAGCGCTCGACCGCCCGGCGTGGTTTCGGGGCTGCCGAACATGACGCCGATCTTTTCGCGGATTTGGTTGATGAAGATCACCACCGTGCGACTCCTGGCAATCGCCGCGGTGAGCTTCCGAAGCGCCTGGCTCATGAGCCGGGCCTGCAGGCCGACGTGGGAGTCGCCGATCTCGCCTTCCAATTCTTTCCTCGGCACCAGTGCGGCAACCGAGTCGATCACAATCACATCGACCGCGTTCGATTTAACGAGCATCTCGCAGATCTGCATCGCTTCTTCGCCGCTGCTCGGTTGGCTGACGAGCAGCATTTCGAGGTTGACGCCAAGCTTTTTGGCCCAGCTGGGGTCGAAGGCGTGTTCCGCATCGATCATGGCCGCGATGCCGCCGGCATCTTGAGCCTCGGCCGCCACGTGCAAGGCCAGCGTCGTCTTGCCGCTGGATTCAGGGCCGAAGATTTCGATGATCCGACCGCGCGGCAGGCCCCGGCCACCGAGGGCGATATCCAGCGACAGGCTGCCGGTCGGAATGCCTTCGATCGGTTTAAGCTTGTCACCCGCGAGCGACATGATCGAGCCCTCGCCGAATTGCTTCTCGATCGCGGCGACCGTGTTGCGCAGTTCGGTGCTGGATTCGAGGAGGCCGGTGGGCTTTTCGGCACCTTTTTTTGGGGCGGGTTTCTTGGCGGTTTTATCGGCTTTGGCCATGCGATTATTCGGAGCTGCAGGAGTAGCTGGACGATGATTGGTGGCGGTTGCGACCATGAACGGACCCCTTTTATCTATCGAAATTGGTGACTGAGCAAGTACTCGTGGCAGCGTTTGGCGGCAGTTCTTAGCATCTCGGATTTCTTGCAAGGAGGGGCCGAGCCCGAAGCGAGCGGCCGAGTGACAGGCGGCGGCTCGCAGGCCCGAGCCCCTCCGGGTCGCAAGAACGGAGAGTGCAAGTGCGTAGTGAACGCTTGTGTACTATATCGGCCTGTACATATGGATACAAGAGGAGGTCGATAGGACAGGGCAATTTGTGGTTAAAGAAGGCCCAAAGCCCAAGGGATAGTGGTTCAAACTGGCAGCTTAACGGGTGTCGCGGCCACGCGACTGGTACCTTCGGCAGGACAGTTCTTTTTTCACCACGAAGGCACGAAGGGCACGAAGAAGATGTGCAGGTCGTAAACCCGTATTTCGCGTCCTTTGTGAGGAATTGCGGGGTCGCGGAGCCGAGGCTCGGCAGGAGCTTCGCCCTCCCGTTCGAATATTGCGACGGGCGCCGAACTCGATTTTTTAATACAAAATTCGGTCCTTCTGAAACGCCGGCGGCGTGGGCCGATCTCGAAAACTCGGCATTTCTTGTCGTTGGACGCTCCGACGAGGCTCGAATATTGAGAATTCGGAGCGCGCGGGCGAAACTAAATATCCGTCACGTGAAGTGAGCCGCGATGCGCGCACTTTGAGCGCAGCCGAATGGGTCGGTCGATGGCCTGTGGGGATGAGTTTTCAAAGAGCGAACGCTTGCGCAATGAAGCGTGGCGCGACCGTACCACAGGTACTGGCTCAAATTCAACAAAAATCATTCGGCCGTTGGCGAGATTTTATTGGCGGACTTTAAGCTTTCTCGCGGAGACGCCGTGGCCGTAGAGGGTTGCTGCGAAATCATCGGGATCAGCGCTGGGCAAGTGGTGTCCGCAGAAGATGCGGATGGTCAAAATAAAGGGAAAAGATTCAATGACTCGCGTCCCCTTTAATTGACCCCACAGACGATAAGCGCTGAGAAGCTGCCGCTGTTCGGCGGTTGTGATGAGGACAAGATAAGCACCTCGAATGTCGAGCGGTTCAACCTTACGTTGCGTATGTCGCTCCGCCGCTTCACCCGTTTGACCAACGGCCACAGCAAGAGCTTACGACACAATAAGGCTATGCGATCGCTGTTCGTGGCATGGTATAATTTTGGGCGGAAGCATGAAGCGCTCGGCAAGCAAACGTCAGCCGTGGCCAGCGGATTAGGCGATCATATCTGAACAATTAATGAGTTGAACGAACGGGCGAGCACTATCGGGGCTGAGATATGTCTATCGAGGGGCTGATAAAGCTGTTCGCCTGGGCGCATTTTTGCTCGCTATCAACCTACTCATAGTTCAGGCGGCAACGACTCGTTAACCCAGGGCAAGAAAGGCTGGCTTCGCAGTAGTGATCGCCTTGGTAGGAGCCGCATTTATTTGGGGCTTAGGGAAAGTGATCGCCGGCCAATAACTTCATCGAGTTTTTCCCCTCTCTTACTCGACCCGCTAACGGACCACGTATGGACGATCAAAGAACTGATCGTGAGGGCAGCGCAGTCATCCCCAGGTATTCGCTTCGCAGGTACCTGAGTGCGGTTACCCTGGTCTCCATAGGAATTGGCGGCGTGACGATCGGTCGTCACCTTTGGGCGTCGTGGCCCGAAAGGATGCCCGGATTCTCCCGATTGCCGCCGCCAGTGGCGCTTATCTGGTTTATCGCTGGCGTCGTAATCGGGGTCGGCATTTTTACACCTATTAAGCGCGAAGCGCTAGGAGGTGTGCTGGGGTTCATTGCAGCTATTTTCTGCGTGTTCGTTGCAAGTTTTTGGGAGTTATGGATGAGCGTGTGATAAAAATTACTTGTTCCACACACTAACTTACCAGTGCCGGAATTTTGCCCGCCGTTTATTGGACCTCTATTCACCGCGCGAAGTTATCACTTCGCCCGTTTTCGCGCCGGTGTTCCGCCCACAGCGCCGCCTCTGAAACCTGACTGCGGAGTGTGGTCGTCGACACGGTCGTCGTCGATATCGAAGTTGCCGCTGCCCGTGGCTTCGTCGACCTCGGCCACAACGGGATCTCCATTGCCTTGGTTGCTCCCTGCGAGGCCGCCGATGGCTGTGCCGCCTCCGGCAGTTCCCGCCGCGTAAACGTCACCTCGGGGCACTTTTGGAATTGGAAATTCGAGCGAGTCGCCCCGATTGAGTCGGTCTTCCTCCATGTCCCCTTCCGGAGCGAGCGTATCTTGTGGCGAATGGGGGCGGCCTTCATCCAAGCTTACTTGCGGCGTTTCGTCCTGCAGGGCCGCACACTCCACGCAGTACCGCGTGTAAGGAATGGCTTCGAGGCGCGCCGGTGCGATGGCCTTGCCGCAATTTTCGCATTTGCCGAACGAGCCGTTTTCGATCCTCGCTAACGCGGCGCGTACCTCGGCAACGATATATTGCTCGTTCACGAGCAGCGTTGCATTAAGGTCGTACAAATACTCGTCTGTTCCCATATCACCGAGGTGGAGTGGCGCGTTCGTGAGTTCGCTGCCACCCTTGCCACTCGTGCCTGCACGAACTTGCTCGATCATCCCTCCAGTATCGACACTCATACGGCTCGCGAGTTGTTGTAGGATCGTTCGGAATTTGTCGACCTTCGAGGACTTTGCGTTCATCTTCCTATCCTTGCTGCTTCGGCCGAAGACCCGGCCAACCGATTCGTGCCCATGTGCCGCACGCAACGTGCTGTGGCCAGTTTAGCACTTGTCTTCTACGCAAGAAGTATCTGCAAACGTTGCGCCAAGTAGCTATAGGCGACGCTCTCCGCGATGCAGAACTGTGACATCCGTGGCGCAGAACTTGCATCCGATAACCAGAGGGCTGGGACATATTTAGATTGGAGAAATTGGAGTCCAACCATGATCCGGAAATTGGCAACTGGCGAGTATCGGCTGTATTCGAGAAAGAAGAACGCCCGGACGGGAAAACGCCGCAATCTGGGTACGTTCAAAAGCCGCTCGGCGGCGGAGCAACACGAGCGCGAAGTGCAGTACTTCAAACGGCAATAAGGAACTGTAACCAAACTGTGGCCAAGGCACCCTCACCCCGGCGCTCTCCCAAAGGGAGAGGGGGTTTTGACAGAGTCACTAAATCAATTTTTGAGCTTAGAAAGGCGATAATTTCGGGCGTTGGGAGCGAATCGTTTGCAGGCGGCATCTCCCCGGTGCGGGGGCGTCGGCGGCGACCGCAGGTGGAATCCCGTTCGACGTTTTGCCTTCTGTTGGGAATGCGATAGGATGAACTAGGTTCTGCATGCATTAGCGATCGCGTTCCCCAATGGCGACAACGGCGGCCCAACCCCCGAAGCGATCCGACTGGTTGCGAGATGCGACCTCGATGCTTGTTTCGGCTGCGTGCCATTTCACCATTTTAATCGTGCTGGGGCTGATTGCGGTCAGCGGCTCCCGCGGGTTGCAAGGCTCGAAGATCACGCTCGATCTGACGAAGAAGGGCGAACCGGTTCCGAGCGCGGTGATCGACTCGACACCACTGGACGCTGGGTCGGCAATCGAAAGCAAATCAGCGGCAGCTGACGCTGCAAACGCCTCAAAATCGGAGCCGTTGCTCGCGCCCAACGAGGCTGACTTGATGGGCGTGGGGACTTCGACCAACAAGTTAGATATTGAGGCGCCGGACGTGGGTTCGGTTTCATCGACGAGCGCGGTGTTCGGAGGGTCGGCCGCGGCATCTGGCATTTTGGGGAAGTCAGTTGGTGGCGGCGGCAAAGGCCATGGCGGTGGAAATGGCGACGGGAGCTCGTCCAAGGCCGCGACCGAGTTTTTCGGCATAGGCGGTTACGGGCAAGTCTTTGTGTATGTCGTCGATTGCTCGGGCAGCATGAACGACAACGACAAATTCGATCGGGCTCGGTACGAGCTGTTGAAATCGATCGAGCAGCTGGGCAAGGACCAGCAGTACTTCGTGATCTTCTACAACCACACGATGTATCCGATGGAATCAGAAAAGCCGCTCTTTGCCAATCAAGACAACCTGGCCAAGACCACGGAGTGGGTTAATCGCTGCGAGCCGATGGGCGGAACCAACCCGTTACCAGCGATGAGGCTTGCCCTTTCGATGAAGCCCGACGCGATTTATTTTCTGACCGATGGGCAGTTCGATCTGAGTGTTATGCAAGAGCTGAAGAATCGCAACCGGACGAGTCCCAAATTGCACACGCATATGGTTCCGATCCATACGATCTGCTTTTACGACCGGAGTGCCGAAGGGATGATGAAAATGATCGCGCGGAATTCGGGGGGCGAATATCGGTACGTCGACTGAGACGATTCGGCAAATCGGGTCCCCCATTGGGCGGCGATCTCTCTACGGATGTGCGGCTGAATTCGCATTATTTACCGTCGCGGGCCGCAAATCTTAACAGTAGCCGGTGGGAAAACCGCTTCGTCCCGGTTTAGATTCTTCTCAACGCTAGCACTGCGGTTTAAGATAGAACTCGCCTGGCTCCCGATCGTAAAACGGCCGTTCGGGAGTACAAATTCTTGCGGCCCCGGCACCGCGCGTGGAAGAAGGACGTTGCCATGAGTGTTACGCTAGTGGCGGAAGCGCCTGCGGTCCAACTGACGACTGAGGAGTTTATGAGCGGCGTATTCGAAGTTCAGCATCCGCTGATCGCCTGTCATCTGACTCGACTGCGAGATAAAACAACGCCGCCGGCGGAATTCCGGCAGCTGGTGAATCGACTGGCGTCGCTTCTGGCGTACGAAGCTACCAAGGATTTGCGGATTGAAAAGGTTTCGGTGCAGACGCCACTTACGAAGACAGATGGGAGTCAACTTGCGCAGCGGATCGGCTTGATTCCGATCCTGCGAGCTGGGCTCGGGATGATCGATCCCGTCCTCGAATTGATTCCGACGGCGGAAGTGTGGCATCTCGGGCTGTATCGCGATGAAGAAACCGCGCAGCCGATCAAATACTATTCGAAGCTGCCGCCTGAGCGCCCAGTCGATGTCGCGCTGATTCTCGACCCGATGTTGGCCACGGGCGGCTCGGCGGTCGACGCACTCACGACGCTGCGCGATTGGGGCGTGCCTCACGTGAAGCTGCTTTCGCTGATCGCAGCCGAAGAAGGGGTCAAACGGGTCGAATGCGAGTTTCCAAATTCGCAAATCTACGTGTGCCAGATCGACCCGGATCTGAACGATCGCAAGTTCATCGTGCCGGGTCTCGGCGATGCGGGTGATCGGATCTTCAATACAATCGGCCATTAGTTCTTTGCTTTCGAAATTGGTGTTAACCACGAAGGCACAAAGAACACGAAAGCTATAACCGATTCGTTTGTATTTCTTAGTGCCCTTCGTGCCTTTGTGGTAAATCATTCGCACCTTAAAAGGATTTGATCCCGTATGAAGACCCTGCTCAGCAAGGAAGAATTGCACGACGGCGTGACACGAATGGCGGATGAAATCTCCAAATGTTACGAAAATCGGCAGCTGACGATCGTCGGCTTGCTGACTGGCAGCGTTGTGCTGATGGCGGACCTCATTCGAATGATCGATCTGCCGATGCGCGTGGGCGTGCTGCAGGCGAGCAGCTACCGTGGAGCCACGACTACTCGCGGCGAACTTGTGATCAATTCGGAATTGATGCTCGACATTTCTGGGCGCGATGTGCTGCTGGTCGACGACATCTTCGACACGGGCCACACTTTGGTACGAACACTCGAAAAGATGCGAGACTTCGGCCCCACGTCGATCAAATCTGCGGTGCTCCTGCGGAAGAATGGCCGACAGGAGATCGAGTTCACGCCGGATTTTGTGGCGTTCGACATTCCGGATGAATTCGTAGTCGGCTACGGGCTGGACTATGAGGACATGTATCGAAATCTGCCGTTCCTCGCCGCGCTGGAGCCGGCCGACATTGCTCGGCACAAAGAGGTCATGGCCGCGGCGACGCAATTGTAATCCGTCCGATGGGCGACCCTCGTAACAAGAAGTTCAAGCTTACCGCCAGCAGTATCAAGCAGCTGGTGACCGACATGATTACGGTAGACGGGCGCAAGGTGGCCTTCATGTACCGCGAAACGCCGGACAATTACATCGATAGTGGTTGGAGGTTCATGTCTGGTTTTGAATCGCCCGAGTATATGGATGATCCCTCGAACCACGCGGTGTACGACGTCAATACGATCGCCAACTACGACACGGAAATCATTCCGTTTCTTGACGCGCCCGTGGGTTCCGCATTTGAGCGTGCTGGAGGGAGTGGGCCGCTGTTAGAAGTTCATGATTTCGAACCGCCCGCAGACTAGTCTCGATCGGCCATCACCCGAGCTCTACGTTGCGTCGCGAGGCGGCTATACCGGTCCTTCAAATCGCCCCGGCAATAGCTGATCCAGAGTTGCGCGATGGATCTCGGTCGGCTTGAGCGAATCGACCATTACGATCTCGAGCTTCGGCGCGAATTCCGCGAGAACCTGTCGACATGCACCGCAAGGCGTGACGCCTGTGCGGCTGGCGACGGCGATGGCCGTGAATTCCTTCTCGCCCGCTGCCACAGCGGCGCCGATTGCCACTCGCTCCGCGCAGTTGGTCAGGCCGTAAGATGCGTTTTCAACGTTTACGCCCTGATAGATTCGACCACTCGCGCCGCGAAGCGCCGCCCCGACGGGGAAGTTCGAGTAAACGCAGTATGCGCGCTTTTGGACTTCGAGAGCGGCTTGGATGAGTTCGTTTTGTTCAGCGTCCGTCATCATATGCTCGCTTCGCTATGCAACGCGTTCGACGATGAGTGGCGGCGCCGCGATCGGATCCTCGCCGATTCGAATTGCCGCAAGCAAGTCCCGCTTAATGTGCGCGACAGCGTTCGGGGTCGCAAAAATCCGCGCCAGCGGTTGGTGCGGTTCGACCTTGTCTCCCACGCGGACAAGCATTTCGAAACCGACAGACAGATCGAGCTTGTCTCCCAGTTGCCGCCGGCCGCCGCCGAGATTGATCACGACGTAGCCGAGGCGTTCCGTGTCGATCGCCGTTACATAACCGTCCGTGGCGGTCGGGATTTCGTGAGCCGGAGCGACGGGGCGCGTGGCATCGAAATCGCCGCCTTGAGCGACGACCATCTCGCGGAATTTCTCCAGCCCGGCCCCTGATGAGATCACCTTTTCCAGTCGTTTTCGAGCGGCTTCGGTTGATGACTCGCGTTTAGCGAGTACGAGCAGTTCAGCACCCAGCTCGAGCGTAACTTCCATCAGGTCGGACGGACCTTTTCCCATCAGTGCGTCGACCGACTCGTTGACTTCGTTGGCGTTACCGGCCATACGTCCGAGCGGCTGGTTCATGTCCGTAAGGAGCGCCACGGTTGGCACGCCCATGCGC
>JABDGM010000084.1:15988-16152 GCA_013286045.1 Planctomycetota bacterium
CGCGCCCGTACTCGCCTGCTGCGACTTGCAAGTGCCTATGATTTCCGGCCGCGGCCTCGGCGCCACCGGCGGCACGCCCATGCGCTTGCCGGTGTCGACCATCGAGCGAGCGAGCGCGCGGGCATCATCGAGCGTTTTCATGAACGCGCCGGTGCCGTGCTTCA
>JABDGM010000085.1 GCA_013286045.1 Planctomycetota bacterium
CTTCCAACTGACGCCAGCGGCTTCGAGGCGCTCTGGGTAGGTGGTCCAACGGAAATCGTTGTCTTTGTTTTGGATGACGGGGCCGCCGTGGTTGCCGTCGGGGTCGATTGTGCCAGTCATCCAGTAGAGGCGGTTCGGCCAGGTGGGGCCGAGGACGGAGCAGTGGTATCCGTCGCAGATGGTGAACGCTTCGGCGAGGGCGAACTGGAAAGGGATGTCGTCGCGCTTGTAGTATCCCATGCAGAAGGGGCCTTTTTCGCCGTCAGCATGCCGGTGGGCTTTGAGCCAGTTGTCCATCTTGCCGCCATTCCAGGAGGCGTGCTGCGTGGCCCAAGCGTGGCTGGTGCTGGGAACTTTTTGGGCGTTCGTTTTCTTTGTGTCTAGGTGGAAGGGGAGCAGGTAGCCGTCGGAGGTGTGGGTATCCGGCTGATGGAAGACGGATTTGCCGTTGTGGAGTTTCATCGCGGCGGGATCGTTGAAGCCGCGCACGCCGGCGAGGGTGCCGAAGTAGTGGTCGAAGGAGCGGTTCTCCTGCATGAGGAGGACGACGTGCTTGATGTCGTGGATGGAGCCGGTGGGAGTGTCGGAAGGAAGTGTTTTGGCTAGCGCGCGGCGGAGGTTCGGTGGTAGAAGCGTAGAGGCGAATGCGGCGGCGGCGAGTTTGGCGCTGTTGCCGAGTAATCGGCGGCGAGTGATGGGGGTGGGGTCGTTCATTTCGTTGTGCGTTGGTGGGGAATCCTAAAGTGGCTGAATTTTTGCGAATCCAGCTACGGGGAAGTTGTTTTGGGTTCGCCGGCGAGGGCGATTTGCTGTTCGCCCGCGGTGACTTTTACTTCCTTGGTTTCGCCGGCGATGAGTTTTAACGTGAAGTCGCCGGTACTGTTAATGGTGATTTGGCAGGGATCGCTGGCGGATGTTCTTTTGTCGCAAGTGAGGTCGACTTTTGTCGTGCCGAGTTGGAAGTTTTTCAGGCCGTGGCGTTCGGTGTGGGTGATGTGCCAGGTGATTGTGTTGTTGGGGGCGTCGATATTGAGGCCGATGACGGCTTCGATGAGGTTGGCGACGGGGGCGACGCCGCCCCAGCCGACGAACTCGGCCATGCCGGCGCCGACGGGTGTATCTGGCGAGAGGTTTTCCTTGATGGTGTGTTCTTTGTTGAAGACTTCGAGCTCGGCGTTGAAGTATTTTTCGGCGAGGTGGCGCCACGCTTGGTCATGGCCGGTGGCGCGGAGGCTTTCTTGGACCATGAGCTCGCCGGATGGCCAAACGGCGCCGCACCAGTATTGGCCGGTGCCGTTGGCGCCGCCGGTGTAGCCGGCGCTGTCGGCAGAGAGGCTTGGCACGCCGTTGCGGCGGTTGAACGATGCGGGGTTGTTCAATTCCTTCACCATGCGGTCGGCGCGGTCCGGTGGGGCGATGCCAGCGAGGAGCGGCCAGAACATGTGGACGTGTTTGCAGAGCGAGCCGGGCTCGAGCTCGGTGATGAAGTGGTCGTTCGCGTCGAGGTCGTTGTAGATGCCGTGGGCTTCGTCCCAGTAGTGATCATTGACGAGTTTGCCGAGCGTGCGGTGTTCGGTATCGAAGAACTCGGCGAGGTCATCGCGGCCGATCACGCGGGCGATCTTGGCGAGGTGGAGCGCGGCGAGAGCCTGGTAGGAAGTTGCGGAGACGGCGGAGTGCATGAGGCGGTTGCGAGGGGAGTCGTCGGCTTCTTGTAGGCCGTTGGTCCAGTACAGGCCGTTCGCGCGGCGCTGGAATGTCATGAACCATTGGTATTGTTTTACGATGGGGAGGAAGACAAGTTTTAGTCGCTCTTTGTTGCCAGTGATGCGGTACGATTCCCACTCGGCCCACGCGAAAAGGGGCGGGTTCACGGGGAAGCCGGAGTAGACTTCGCGGTTGTTCTTATCGGTTTCGCGGCAGATGAAGCCGTTCTCGTGTTGGCGGGCGTAGCAGTTGTCGAACGCGGTGACGAACGGGTACGCCTGGTTGCCGTAGCGCGCAAAGTGGTTAATGAACGCGGTGTCGAAGACCATCGTGCTGCCCCAAACGCCCCAGGCTTTTATGCCGCAGATGTTGGCGACGGCTTCGTGATCGGGGGCATCGGGGGCGAACATCCACACGCTGAGGAGTGTGCGCCAGCAGTAGTTGTAGGCTTCGATGGCGTCGGGGTGGCCATCGAAAATGGGGACGGGGAGGCGGTCTTTAATTTGGTCGTAAGTTGGCATTCCGCCGTCGAGCATCGCTTTGCGATCGAACCAGGGGGAAAGGGGTTCGTCTTCGTCGAACTCGACGGGGCGCATTTCGGTCCAGTGTGCACCGCGGCGTGGATTTTTGTAGCGGATGCGGTCGTCGTCGGTCGTATTGATTTGCGGCGTACCGGTGATGAACTTCGCGAGAATGGCGTCGTTCGGGCGCGGGCCGGTGGATTCTAGCGGGGTGACGCGCCAGAAGTATTTCGTTTGTGGAGCGGCGGCTAAGCGGTAGGCGGTTTGATTTTCGGGTAGGTCGAGCGAGATGACTGGGTGGCTTAGGTCTTCGTGCTGCGACACTTCAAGTCGCACGCCGGCGGTCGGGTGGAATGCTGGGTTGATGGCGGGGTAGGTCCAGCGCAGAGATGCCGTGAGCGGTGAGTCGAGGGTTGCGCCATCCGAAGGCGCGACGATTTTTATATTTTGCGCTTCGGCCACGAGCTGCAATGACAGCAGTAGCAAGAAGACGCCGCTGCGGACCATGGAGATGGGCGCGGGCATGCGGGAAGGTTTGGGAGGTAGGAGGGAGGAAGGCTTTGTGGAAGCCTTGGTGGGTAACTGCAGCATGACTGCGCGCTTGGTCGCGGGCAAGCGGTGGTTGTCGGATGTTGCGCGGAGGGTTTGGGCCGACATTTGCGGTCGCGCTAAACCGCAAGCGATGGGCTGAGGGTGGGGTGGGTCAAGCGCTGGTGGGTGTGGTCGTGATGCGGCTCAGATAGGCGTGGCAGAGGGCGATGGCTAGGGCGTCGGCGACGTCGGGTGGTTCGGGGACGGTCGGCAGGTTCAGTTCGTTGCGGATGGCTTCTTGCATCTGCCATTTTGCGGCGTGGCCGTTGCCGGTGATTGTCTTTTTAATTTGCGTGGCGGGGTAGTTCACGACGGGGATGCCGGCCTGGCCGGCGGCGAGGATGATGACGCCGCGGGCGTGGCCCATGAGGATCGCGGTCGTGGGGCGTTCGTAGTGGGAGTAGAGCTGTTCGATGGCGAGGACATCGGGCTTCAGCGTGGCGATGATGTCGGTGACGCCGTCGTGGATTTCTTTGACGCGGTCGGGGAGCTCGGCGTTTGATTTGCCGCGGACGACGCCGGCTTCGATCAGCTTGGGGGTGCGCGCGGTGAAGTCGAGGACGCCGTAGCCGGTGGTGTTGAGGCCGGGGTCGATGCCAAGGATGCGCATGGGGAAGAAAAGGGGCTGGGGACTGAGGAACAGACAGTGATGGTTAGCGTGTATCGAGGATGCGGCCACGTTGGGAAGTGTCGATGACGGCTTTTGGCAGCACTTTGATGGTGCGAAAGTTTTTCATGCCGTGCGATGTGGCGGTTAGTTGAATTTGCATATCGAAGAGTTCGTCCAGTTGAAAGTATTTCATTCGCATGTTGACGTTGCGACCGCCTTGCAGGATTTGGGACAGGGACAAGGGCTCAAGCTCGGTCTCGGTGGTGAGGCCCCAACGATCGACTTTCCATCTCATGAGATCAAAGTTGCGTGTATCCCCGACGAGCTTGTCCGCCGTCGCGTAGTCCTGAGAGTTGACGGCGCGGATAAAATGTTCGGCGGTTCGGGTCGGCATGATGACCCAGTAGTACAAGAATAGGGCGAGGAGCGTGGTCGCGGCGAGCAGGGAGCGGAGGGAGAAGCGGGGGCGCATGGCGGGACTCTTGGTTGAGCTAAACCGCAAGCGTTGGTTTGGATGTTGTGGGCGGCGCGATTTTGAAAGGGGTGCGAACTACGTATTGGTCCATTCGGTGCCGCCGGCGCGGTCTTCTAGGGTGATGCCGATTTCGGTGAGGCGGTTGCGGATGGTGTCGCCGGTGGCGAAATCTTTGGCGGCGCGGGCGTCGGCGCGGAGTTGGATTAGGAGCTGCATGAGGGCGCCCGTGCGGGCGGAGGCGTCGGGGTCGGATGAACCGGATTCGCCGGAAGTGCTGTTGGTGCTCCATTCGGTGCCGCCGGCGCGGTCTTCGAGAACGATGCCGATGGGGGCGAGGCCGTCGCGGATTTTGTCGGCGACGGCGAAGTTTTTGGTTTTGCGGGCGTTTGCGCGGAGGTCGATTACCAGCGGCATGAGTTTGGTGAGGAGGTCGTCGGTGCCACCGGCGGACGCGGGAGCGTGGAGGAAGATACCGAGGATGTTCGCCAGCTCTTTTAGCGTGGTGAGGAGTGCAGTGAACGTGGCGACGGCGGCGGTGTTGGTTTTGCCGTCGCCTTCGAGATTGTGGTCGTCGACGAATTTGTTGGTGATGGTGAGGAGCTCGAAGAGTTCGCCGATGGCGCCGCCGGTGTTGAAGTCGTCGTCCATGGCGGAGATGAAGTTTTCGCGACAGCGGGCGGCGGATTGGAGCGCGGGGTCACTGGTCGCTGAAGCGACTAGTCCGTCGGAGGCTTCGCGGGAGGTGGGGGATTTTAGGGCGTAGAAATCCTTGCCCGTTGCGCGGGTGTAGCGTTTGAAGAGACGGTAGAAGGACTCGAGGCCGATGCCGGCTTCTTCGATGGCGGGTTCGTTGAAGAGGACAGTGCTGCGGTAGTGGGTGCGGAGGAGGAAGAAGCGGATGCGTTCGCCGCCTTGTTTCTCAATCAACGTGGCTAGGCCGCCGGCACCCTTTGAGCGGGACATTTTGCCTGAGACGGCGTCGCCGGTTGCCGCGGCGGGCTCGCCGGGCTTCTCGGTGCGGCCGCCGATTTTGGCGGCGGCGGCGCCGGCGCGGAGGAGGCCGTTGTGGGCCCAGTAGAGGACCATCGGGGCATTATGGCAGCACTCGCTTTGAGCGATTTCGTTTTCGTGGTGAGGGAAGACGAGGTCGAGGCCGCCGCCGTGGATGTCGAAGGTGTCGCCCAGTAGTTTCTTGCTCATGGCGGAGCACTCGATGTGCCAGCCGGGGCGGCCGTTGCCCCAGGGGCTTTCCCACGAGGGCTCACCAGGCTTTGCCGATTTCCAGAGGGCGAAATCGGCGGGATGCTTTTTGCGTTCGCCGGTGCTGCCGCCTTCACCTTGGAGTGATTCGATCGAGCGGTTCGAGAGTTTGCCGTAGTCGGAGTCTTTGCCGACGTCGAAGTAGACGTCGCCTTCAGATTCGTAGGCAACGCCGCGCTCGACGAGGCATTCGATGAAACCGATGATCTCGGGCATGCAATCGGTCGCGCGCGGGAAGTGGTCGATTTGGTCGACGCCGAGCGCGGTGAGGTTTGAGTTGTAGTCGGCGACGTTTTCTTTCGCGACGTCGAGCATGGAGATGCCGCGCTCGTTCGCCTTTTTAATGAGCTTGTCGTCGACGTCGGTGATGTTGACGACCCAGTTCACTTTGTAGCCGCAATAGGTGAGGTAGCGCTTGATGCAGTCGAAGATGACGGGGCCGACCATGTGGCCGATGTGGGCTTTGTCGTAGACGGTTGGGCCGCAGAGGTAGATGCCGACTTTGCCCGCTTGGACGGTGGCGAATGGTTCTTTGCGCTTGCTGAGCGTGTTGTAGATGCGCAGCGAGGGGTGGGCGGGGGCAAGGTTCAACGGTGCGGGCTTGGATTGAGTTGCGGGCATTGCTTTGTAGATGTGTTAGTTATTAACCACGGAGGCACGGAGAAAGGCAATTAGTTTTTAGACAGGATTAACGGGATGAACAGGATTTGTTTCAAAACGAATTTCTATCCAGTCAATCCTGTGGATCCTGTCTAAATAAATTCTTCTCCGTGAACTCCGTGTCTCTGTGGTTTAATTTGATTATTTGTCAGGCTGGAAGCCTGACCTACGGGTGTTCGATTAGGGCGATGCAGCGGGCTTCAATTAGTTCTTGTTGGCCGACGGGGCCGGTACCTTCGCCGGTTTTGGCTTTGATTCCGATTTGGTGTGGGTTGAGGCTGAGGATGCCGGCGATGCGGTGGCGGATGGCGTCGTAGTAGTCGGAAAGTTTGGGTTGTTCGGCGTGGATTACGCAGTCGAGGTTCACGATGTGGTAGCCAGCGTCGTTGAGGCGGGCAGCGGCGGCGCGGAGCATGTCGGCGGAGTCGCGGCCGCGGTTGTTGGAATCGGTGTTCGGGAACAGGCGGCCGATATCGGGCAGGGCGGCGGCTCCGAGGAGTGAGTCGGTGATGGCGTGGAGGAGCACATCGGCATCGCTGTGGCCGACGAGCTGGCGGTCGTGGGGCACGTCGATGCCACCGAGGCGCAAGGGGCCGCCGGGGGCGGTTCGGTGCGAGTCTTCGCCGAGTCCGATGCGCAGGTTACTCGTGGTAAGTTCTCCGGTGGGGCGAGGTTAGTTAAGGTGCGCGGATTATACCCGGGGGTGAAATGTGGGACAACGCGAGGCGAGTGTCGGCGGGCGGGGCGGGAGATTGGCGGTTGAGCTAAACCGCAAGCGACGCGGTGGCGTTCCTGGTTACTTCGCGATTTCGGCGGCGTAGAGTTCGACGGTGACGCGGAAGGGTTCTTCGGCGGCGTCGGGGAGGCGGACTTCGAGTTGGGCGCCGTTGTGGAGGAATTGGGCGATTTTCACGGTGGCGTCGGAGTCGTCGGCGATGTTGGCTTCGATTTGGGGGAGGCGTTCGAAGGGGGGGCAAAATGCTACGTAGATCGTGGTCTGGCGTTCGCCGGTGGTGAATTCGGCGGTGAGTTCGCCGCGGATGGCTTCGCGGCCGTCGTCGAGACGGATGCGGGTGAGGTGTTGGAGGATGGTTTCGGATTCCTCTTCCTGATCAGATACATCCGATGAAGATTCCGCGGATAACGTGTGTGGATCGGGCGTAGCTGCGGTTATCGGCAGTTGTCGGCGACGAAATGGTGGCAGGAATACTGCTTCGAGCATGACCGCCGGCCAGATGAGCCAGTCGAGGATGTGCGCGCCAGGGTAGGAGCAGGCGATGGCGAGCGCGAGGAGAACGGAGATCGCAATCGACGGAATGATTGCGCTGGGGTGGGAGAGTTCGCGGACGGCGATTGTCCAGGCGAGCGCGATGGTCGCAACGATGAAGAGTTGTGGCGCGGGGAGTTCGTCGGAGAATGCTCCCGCGGCGCGGCGGGCCAACAAAAACGCCGCAGTGGTGACTGCGGCGATTGTGGATGCGATGACGAACGCGCGAACGAAGACGTCGCGGTCGTGAAATATGCTTAGCGAACGTGTTGTGCCGTCCGTGGCACGCATGGTGTTGACTCCGTTGGAAAGCTTCATCGGCGTCGGAGACGCCTCCCACAGGGAGGAAAGGCGGCCTCCTACAAATAATCAAAAACTAGCGGGCTGCGGCGGCTGTGGTTTCAGCGGCGGCGGCGAGTTCCTTGGCCTTATCCGTGCGTTCCCAGGTGAACTCTTTCTCGTTGCGGCCGAAGTGGCCGCCGGCGGCCGTCTTGCGGTAGATCGGCTTGCGGAGATCGAGGTGCTTGATGATGCCCGACGGCGTGAGCGGGAAGACTTCGCGAATGAGCTCGCAGATGCGGGCGTCGTCGATCTTGCCGGTGCCGTCGGTGTCGACGTTTACGCTCACGGGATCGGCGACGCCGATGGCGTAGGCGAGTTGAACTTCGCAGCGGTCGGCGAGGCCGGAGGCGACGATGGTCTTCGCGACGTAGCGGGCCATGTAGGCGGCGCTGCGGTCGACCTTTGTGGGGTCTTTGCCGCTGAATGCGCCACCGCCGTGACGGCCCCAGCCGCCGTAGGTGTCGACGATGATCTTGCGGCCGGTGAGACCGCAGTCGCCGTGCGGACCGCCGACGATGAATTGGCCGGTCGGGTTGACGTGGTAGTTGATTTCGCCGGTGACGAGCTCTTTCGGCAGGAGCGGGGCGACGATCTTTCGGACGAACTTTTCGATCTCGGGCTGCTTCACTTTTTCGTCGTGCTGCGTCGAGACGACGATCGTATCGATGCGGATCGGCGTGGCACCGTCGAATTCGATGGTGACCTGGCTCTTGCTATCTGGGCGGAGCCAATCGACTTCGTTCTTGAAGCGAGCTTCGGTGAGGCGATTGATGATTTTGTGAGCGAGCGAGATCGGGAGCGGCATCAGCTCGTCGGTGTCGTTGCAGGCGTAGCCGAACATGAGGCCTTGGTCGCCGGCGCCTTCGCGGTCGACGCCCATCGCGATATCTGGGCTTTGTTCGTGCAGCGCGACGAGGACCGAGCAGTGGTCGGCGCTGATGCCCATCGAGGCTTCGGTGTAGCCGACGTCGTTGATGACTTCGCGGACGACCTTCTGCATGTCGACGGTGGCTTTGGTCGTGATTTCGCCGGCGATGACGGCGAGGCCGGTGGTGACCATCGTTTCGCAGGCGACGCGGCTCATGGGATCTTGAGCGAGCATGGCGTCGAGGACGCCGTCGGAGATTTGGTCGGCCAGCTTATCGGGGTGGCCCATGCTGACGGATTCGCTGGTGAAGAGGTGTCTGCCGGATGCCACGTGGGTACTCCTGAGAGTGCTGAGAGAGGTGTTTCGTAGGGATTGATTTGAGAACCGCCGAAGCGGCGATTTTTGAGCGAAACCGTCATTCTAATTGGCAAATGACAAGGTCGGCAACCGGCTAGTTCGGGATGCGCGGGTTTTCAGTATTATGGTGGCGCTGTAGGGTGGGGCGAGGCGGGTCCTACGGATTTAGCATTGGTAGTGAGCAGATTTGATGGCACGTTGGCCACGGCATGTTTGGACTTCGATCTTCACCTACGGGACGGTGTTTGTGCTGTTTCCGCTGCTGTGTTTGTTGGCAGTGGCGTGGGTGCGTGGGTGGATCTTTTAGTGCGTTAGGGAGTGCGCAGTGGGCAATTTGAGCGAGAGCGAGCTTCGCGGGCGACTGCAGGGGGTTGGGCAGGAGCATTTGGTGCAGTTTTGGGGGGAGTTGGATGGCGGAGCGCGCGCGGAGTTGTCGCGGCAGATTGCGGCGGTTGATTTCGAGCAGATTGCGAATTTGTTCTCGCAGGGCGCAGGGGGCTGTGATTGGGCAGCGATGGCACGGCGGGCGACGCCGCCACCGGCGATGCGGTTGGCCGAGCGGCAGCGTGGCGGCGGGAAATTCTCCGCTGCCGATGCGAAGAAGCGCGGGGTTGAGGCGCTTCGCGCGGGCAAAGTCGGCGTGTTGTTGGTCGCGGGTGGGCAGGGGAGTCGGTTGGGGTTTGAGCATCCGAAGGGGATGTACGAGATTGGGCCGACCTCGAAGGCGTCGCTTCTGCAGATACATTTTGAGAAGGCGCTGGCGGCGGCACGGCGATACGGGGCGGCGGTGCCTATCTATATGATGACGAGCCCCGTGACGCACGATGAGCAGACGGAGTTTTTGCGCGAGCACAAGCGGTTTGGGTTGCCGGAGGATGATGTCGTACTGTTTTGCCAGGGGACGATGCCGGCGGTTGATGCGAAGAGTGGTAAGTTGCTGCTGGCGGATAAGGGCTCGTTGTTTTTGAGCCCGGATGGGCATGGCGGGACGGTCGCGGCGCTCGCGGCGAGCGGGGCGATTGCGCACATGCGGCGGCGTGGGATCGAGCATCTGTTTTATTTGCAGGTGGATAACCCGCTCACGCCGATTTGTGATGCGGAATTTATTGGGTATCACTTGCTCGCGAATTCGGAGCTGACGTCGATGGCGGTGCCGAAGCAGACGCCGCAGGATCGGGTTGGCGTGTTTGCAATGATCGATGGGCAGATGCAGGTCATTGAGTACAGCGATTTGCCGGAAGACGTGGCGGCGGAAAGCGAGGCAAGCGGTTCGCTAAAGTTTTGGGCGGGCAGCATCGCAGTACACGTATTCGGTGTGGCGTTTTTGGAGCGGGCGCTGGCGCTAAAAAATGCGTTGCCATTTCATATTGCGCGGAAGAAGGTTCCGTTTGTTGATGCAAGCGGCAGCGTGGTGCAGCCGAAGGAGCCGAATGCGCTCAAGTTCGAGCGGTTTATTTTCGATTTGCTGCCGCATGCGAAGAATCCGCTGGTGGTGGAGTTTGAGGAGTGTGAGGTTTTCGCGCCGCTTAAGAATGCGCCGGGAGCGGAGCGTGATACTCATGAGTACGTTCAGAGGCACATCGTGGAGCAGCATCGGCGTTGGCTAGAAGCTGCGGGGACGCGCGTGGCGGAGGGGGCGAGCGTGGAGATTAGTCCGCTGTGGGCGCTGGATGCGGAGGGAGTGGCAAGTCGGGCAGATCGGCCGGCAGGGTTGAACCGAGACACTTATTTGCGAGCCTGAAAACATTTACCACAGAGAGCATAGAGGACATGGAGGCGAGAAAGAGATCAAATAGAAGGTCTGATTTATTCTCTGTGAACCTGTGTCCTCTGTGGTGAAACATGAAATTCGAAGTTGAGCAAAAGCATGTGGTCGCGGATGAGTCGCACTTGTTTGAGCGGCTGGCAGAGCGAGGGGTCGAAGTCGGTCCGCGGGTGGAGCAGGTGGATCGGTATTTTGCGCATCCTTGTCGTGACTTTTCTAAGACGGATGAGGCGCTGCGGATTCGAACTGTCGGTGACCAGAGTTTCGTGACTCTTAAGGGGCCGAAGATTGATACGACGACGAAGACGCGGCACGAGCTTGAGTTGCCGCTGGATGCGGGCGATCGTGATGGGGTGAAATTCGGCGAGCTGCTCGAGTCGCTGGGGTTCAAGCCGGTGGCGGTGGTGAAAAAGAAGCGGCGGAAGTTTGAGATCGACTTTGAGGGGCGGAAGGTTGAAGGGGCGCTCGATGAGGTGGAGCATGTTGGGCAGTATGTCGAGTTGGAACTGATGGCCGAACAATCGGGGTTGGATGAGGCCAAGCGCGTCGTATCGTCGCTGGCGAAAGAACTGCAGTTGGGTGGCGTCGAGCGACGTAGCTATCTGGAAATGCTGCTCGAAAACTTGTCGAAGCTCGCGTCGAACTGAGCTTTTCCGGGCTTGCGCATTTTGCCATACTTCGCGGCCCGTTTTTCGTGGCGCCTTTCGCCATTGCGCGTGTCAAAGAAACCCCCGGCAGAGCCGGGGGCTGCCGATCTGGCGGTAACGTCGGCGTTAGATAATGGATTCAGTCATGAAGATATTTTTTTCTGTTGGCGAGCCGAGTGGGGATTTGCATGGGGCGAATTTGATTCGGGAGTTGCGGCGGCGGCGACCGGATTGCGAGTTTGTCGGGTACGGCGGGCCGCGGATGGCGGCGGCGGGGTGCGAACTGCATGAGGACCTCACCAAGTTTGCGGTGATGTGGTTCTTGCATGCGATCCTGAACATCCACAAGTTTTGGGATATGGCGAGTCGGGCGGATCGATATCTTCGTCATCATCGGCCGGATGCAGTCGTGCTCATCGACTACCCAGGGTTCAATTGGTGGATTGCGCGGCGGGCGAAGGCGCATGGCATCCCGGTGTTCTATTACGGCGTGCCGCAATTGTGGGCTTGGGCCGGCTGGCGCATTCGGAAGATGCGGCGATTTGTGGATCACGTGCTGTGCAAGTTGCCGTTCGAAGAGGCGTGGTATCGCGAGCGAGGCTGCAATGCGACGTTCGTGGGGCATCCTTACTTCGATCAGCTGCGAGGGGAGAAATTAGACGCGAAATTCATTAGCGAACTGAAGCGTGGCGATGGGCCACTGGTTGCCATTTTGCCGGGGTCGCGCACCCAGGAAGTGAAGAGCAATCTCGAGTACTTCTTGAAGGCCGCCCAGATTGTGCGTGAGCGTGTGCCAAATGCGCGATTTGCGATCGCGTCGTTCAAAGAGAGCCAAGCAGAATTGGCGCGGGCGGCGCTTGCGGGCAAAGACTTGCCGGCGGTGGTGCATGTGAAGCGGACGGCGGAGATTATTGAAGCGGCGGATTGTGCGATGGCCGTTTCGGGCTCGGTGTCGCTGGAGCTGCTGTATCACGAGAAGCCGACCGTCATTCTTTATTACATCACGCGGTTTGCGTACTTTGTGCAATTGTTCTTCCGCAAGGTGCGGTATATCACGCTGGTGAATTTGCTGACGGCGACTGATTTGTTTCCCAAGAAGCTGGCGAGCTACGATCCGAAGGATCCGGTGGATTCCCATGTGCTGATGCCGGAGTACCTCACGTGCCGAGATAAGTCGCGGCAGGTGGCGGAGCATGTGATCGAGTGGCTCGTGGACCCGGTGAAAAGATCGACGCGGGTGGCTCAGTTGGCGGAACTGAAAGAACGCGTTGGCCACGGCGGGGCGTCGTTGCGGGCGGCCGACTACATGCTGCAGGTGCTCGATAGCCGGCGGAAAACGGTGCTGCGAACACATTCTGCGTTCGGCGTGGCACCGTCGCATGCCGTTTGTGAAGCGGCGTAACAGCGGATTTCGGATTGCGGACTGCGGAACGCGGATTGAATAATGGGCATTCCGCGTTTGTTGGCAGACGGATGGCCGTCGCCGCGCTTCACCGCAGTTCGATTGTCGCTTTATGTTACTTGGCGAGCCCTCAGCGTCGCAGGCTGATTTGCACTTTCGGGTGTTCGGCTTTCCGGTGCGCGTGCACCCATTTTTTTGGATAGTTTCGCTGGCGATGGGGTTGGGCAGTGGGCCGGCGGACCCGCAAAAGACCTTGGTGTGGGTCGCGGTCGTCTTCGTCTCGGTGCTCGTGCACGAACTCGGACACGCGAGCGTGCAACGGTTTTACGGCGGGCATCCTTGGATCACGCTGTATAGCTTCGGTGGACTGGCGTCGTGCAATGACGGGCCGCGAACGCCGGGGCGTCGGATTCTGGTGCTGCTCGCCGGACCAGGGGCGGGGTTTTTGCTTGCCGCAGTGCTTTTCGCTGCGCTGCGGCTCAGCGGTCACGTGATCGGCTTCGGTAAGCATGGCACGCTCATGAATACGGAGTGGTTATTCAACGCGGAGCGAGTGTTGATTCAACCACTCGGTCCATTTGCCGTGTACTTCGAACCGATGAAAGCGGACCTGCTCAACGACGTGATCGCGAAGGTTTTGGAAGTGAATATCATGTGGGGCGTCATCAACTTGCTTCCTGTGTTCCCGCTTGACGGAGGGCAGATTGCTCGCGAATTGTTCAACATTCAGAACCCACGTACCGGTACGGTGTCGGCGTTGCAGCTTTCGGCGGGTATTGCCGTGCTGATCGCGGCGTACGCCCTACTGAATCAGCATTTTTATCTGGGATTGATGTTCGGCTATTTGGCCTACAGCAATTTTCAGTCGCTGCAGTTCCATCAGAATCGATGGCGATGATTCGCATCGCAGCCATCAGTCACTCTTGAACACGATTGCACCAACTCGCCGCGTCGTTCTTTTGGGCGCGAGTAATTTGGTTCGCGGCTTTCCGACGATCGTAGAAACGATTCGTCGGATGTGGCGCGAGCCGATCGAAATTATGGTTGCGATGGGGCATGGAAGGTCGTATGGGCAAGATTCTGTGGTGTTGGGGAGAAAAATTTCTGGAATTTTTCCCTGCGCGCTTTGGCGAGATTTACAAAACCGCGCGCCGCTGCCAACGACGGCGCTCATTACGGATATTGGGAACGATTTTTTGTACGGAGCGACGCCCGATCGGCTGCTCGAATGGGCTGAGGAATGTTTAGATCGACTCGCCGCGGCGGGCGCGGCGGCGAGCGTCACGCAACTTCCGATTGGGAGCCTCGAACGACTTGGTGAGCGCCGATTTCAGTTGTTCCGGCGTATGTTATTTCGGCGGAGCAGACTCTCGTTATCGGAAGCGCTGCAGTTGGTTCGAGGAATGAACGAGCAACTGACGGCGGTTGGAAACGCGCGAAAAGTGCCGATAATTTCAGTGTCGCCGAATTGGTATGGGTTCGATCCGATTCACATTAAGCGGCGCATCGAACGGGAGGCGTGGCCGGAAATCTTGTCCGGTTGGCGAGCGACGAGTGAGTCGATCGCACCAGTTCGCTCGTCACTGACGATGACTGCCTATTTGGCGGCTTTGGCGCCCGCCGAGCACGCTCGATTTGGTTTTGCGCGCCGCGCGGCGCAACCGGCAGCGCGATTTTTTGACGGCACCACGATCTCGTTGTATTGAACAGCGCGCGGGTTGTTGCGAACGATCATTTTCGCGCGCTTGCGATGAAAAAAAGTTGATGCGCAATCGTCATCGCGTGAAAAAAAATTTGCATTGAGTAAGAATTTTTACAAAAACGTGTTGCACAATTTCAGTAATTTCGTACAACTACGAACAAGTGACATCGGTGTTCACACATTTCAAATTGCAATCGAGTTGATGAAGGAAGTTGATTCGATTGCGAAGTGAGATGTGAGTTACCGGAGCTGCCGCGGATTGCGGTGGCTGGTTTTAACTAGGTGATGTCGGCTGTTAGTTTGAATGGTGTGTCAGCCGGCGAGTCACCAAAACTTTTTTATGGAGGAGTGACTGTGGCCAAGAAGAAGCGCGCTGCGAAGAAGAAGGCAGCCAAGAAGACCGCCAAGAAGAAGAAGGGCGCCAAGAAGAAGGCCAAGAAGGCGAAGAAGAAGACCAAAAAGTCCATGTAACTTTAGGTCTTACGCCTCAGCGGGCTGGGAACCACTAGTTCTCTCCGCTGCGTGAACTAACGGGAAAGAGCCGCTGGGTTAAGCCTGGCGGCTCTAGTTTTTTGCGCAGATGGTTTTTTTGCGTAGAGCGTTGATCGCGAGTGAACCCCCGGCAGAGCCGGGGGCTGCCAGGTTAGTGGCGCGGTCGGAACCGAATTGGTTGCTCGTTTAGAGGACGTTCAGAGTTGGCAGGGGCGGGGCGGCTTTGTGGGATGTGCTGATGCCGCGCACTAGTTTTTGGCAGATGTCTTTGAAGAACGGCGCTGTTGCCTCGTCGCTGTAGTTGCCGGCCGTGTCGCCGGCGTCGCCGCGTTGGCGGATGCCGATGTTGATCGGCACTCCTCCCAGGAACGGCACTTCGAGCTCGGCCGCTTTCTTTTCTGCGCCGCCGGAGCCGAAGATGTCGTAGCGTTTGCCGCAGTCGGGGCAGATGAAGTAGCTCATGTTCTCGACCATGCCGAGGAGCGGGATGTTCACTTTGCGGAACATCGCGATGGCTTTTACAGCGTCGAGTAGCGCGACGTCTTGCGGCGTGCAAACGACTACGGCGCCCGTGAGCGGCAGAATTTGCGAGAGCGTTAGTGCGATGTCACCAGTGCCGGGCGGCATGTCGATGATGAGGTAATCGAGATTGCCCCATTCGGTGTCGCGCAGGAATTGCGTGATCGCGCCGTGAAGCATTGGGCCGCGCCAAACGACGGCTTCGCCGGGCGGTACGAGGAAGCCCATGCTCATCACGCGGATGTCGTCTTTGACAATCGGTTGCAGGCGGCCGTTTTCGAGATGGGGGCGTTCGTTGACGCCGAGCAAGTGAGGGATGCTAGGTCCGTAGACGTCGGCATCCATGAGTCCGACTGCTGCACCGGCGTTTTTCAGTCCATATGCAATGGACGCGGCGACGGTGCTTTTGCCGACGCCGCCTTTGCCGGAGCCGACGGCGATCACGCTTTTTGCCGTGAGGCC
>JABDGM010000086.1 GCA_013286045.1 Planctomycetota bacterium
CGGCAACGATTTCGGCAGTGTTCGTGGTTGCAGGAATCACTTGGGCGGTAGAAGGCAGTGGCGGCGGTGGAAACGCGCCATCGCCGGCGGCAACCAGCACGAAAACCGATCTGGCGGTGGTTGCCCCGAACGCAGCCTCCGCAAAAGCTGCGAATCAACCCACTCCAACCTCCGCGAACGCGATGGCCGACGAACTTGATCGAAGTGCGGCGAATCTAGAACTCGAACGGAACAGGAATGTGGATGAGGAGGCAGAAATGTCCGCGGAACTTGAACTGCAGCAACTGCAGAAGGCAAGTATCCAGCGAGAGTTGCAAATCGTCACAGAGACGCTTACGCCCCTTAAAGCCGTCTCGGATGCCGCCGATGATTCCGCTCGAAAAAATGCGGCTGCCATGGAACAAACGCTGCAAAAAGATTTCAAAAAAGCCGTGCAGCAAATCGCCCAGATATCGGCCGCCATTGATCAGCGCCAACGCAAGGTGAAGCACACCCAGGAACTTTTGGACAACATCGATCGGCTTCGCAGCCAGCTTGAGATGCAACGGATCCTCGAATCCGCAACAGCAAGTTCGACCCTAACTGCTCCGGCCGGCGATTACCGGATTCAACCGCAAGATGTTTTGACAGTTGAAGCGATCGGAGCTCTTGCCGACCAACCAATCGGTGATTCCTACTATGTTGAACCCATGGGAACGGTCGCGCTGGGCCCCACATACGGTCGCGTGAAAGTCGCAGGCCTGACGATTCTCGAAGCAGAAGATGCGATAAAACAGAAACTTAGCGAAGTGATCGCACCGGAAAATTTAAAAGTTCAGGCCACGATCGCCGCATCGGTGGCATCCACCAAAAACAAACAGCAATCCAACGAAACGGGGCCGCAAGCAGAGCTTTTACAGCTCCAGCGAGAAACCGAGTTGCTTCAAAAAGAAAACGCCCAGCTGAAACAGAAACTCGGCGAGCACCAAAATCCAGCCAGCAATGACAAAGGCTCCGGGAGCAGGGTTGTCCGCCAGGGCGACCAGATTGTTGTTTTTGTAACTGGAAAGTCTGGAGAACGCACGGCCTCACGAGCGACGGTTAACGAAAGCGGGACGGTCGGTCTGCCAATATTAAAAGTTGAGGGTTTGACCGAGCAGCAGGTGAAAGAGGCTATTCAAAAAGCGGTTGGCCTGAATGATCCTAACGCGGAAGTCGGCGTAGATGTGGTCGCTTCTCCGCAATGAGGGATTCGCGTACCCTTAAGCAGCCCCTATCCGCTGAAGTCGCGGCGCGTTAATCTTGAGCGATTTTATTGCTTTCGCTGCCGCGCCTGCGAGCCATGGTCCCGCGGCTATTGTCCTAGCTTGAACAGATAGCCTGATTCCGCGCTCACACCACGCCCATGCCACGCCGCGACGACCTCAAGAAAATCCTCATCATCGGTTCCGGCCCGATCGTAATCGGCCAGGCCTGCGAATTCGATTATTCCGGTACCCAAGCGTGCAAAGCGCTCCGCGAGGAAGGGTACGAGGTCGTGCTCGTCAATTCGAACCCGGCCACGATCATGACCGATCCGTCGACGGCCGACCGCACGTACATCGAACCCCTCACCTGGGAAATTGTCGCGAAGGTCATCGAGAAGGAGCGCCCCGACGCGCTCCTTCCCACGCTCGGCGGCCAAACCGGCCTCAACGTGGCGATGGATCTCGCCCGCCACGGCGTTTTGGAAAAGTTCGACGTTGAGATGATCGGCGCCAATGCCGACGTCATCGACAAAGCCGAAAGCCGCGAGCGATTCCAACAGGCGATGAACAACATCGGCCTCGATGTGGCCCGCGGCCGCACCATCAAGTCCGTCCCCGAAGCCCGCGAGTGGCTCAAGGAAATTGGCCTGCCTGCCGTGCTGCGGCCAAGCTTCACGATGGGAGGCAGCGGCTCCGGCATCGTCTTCGAGGATGCGAATTTCGACCGAATGGTCGATCTTGGCCTCGAGCTCTCGCCCGTCCACCAGATCCTCATCGAAGAATCGATCATCGGCTGGAAAGAGTACGAAATGGAGGTGATGCGCGACAAAGACGATAACGTCGTGATCATCTGCTCGATCGAAAACTTCGACCCGATGGGTGTTCACACCGGCGATTCAATCACCGTCGCCCCTGCCCAAACACTCACGGACAAAGAATATCAGCGGATGCGCGATGCCTCGCTCGCCGTCATTCGCGAGATCGGTGTCGAAACCGGCGGCTCGAACATCCAGTTCGCGATCAATCCAGACACGGGTCGGATGATCGTGATCGAAATGAACCCGCGCGTGAGCCGCTCGAGCGCGCTCGCCTCGAAGGCCACCGGCTTCCCGATCGCCAAAATCGCGGCAAAACTCGCAGTCGGCTACCGCCTGCACGAACTACCGAACGACATCACCCGCGAAACAACCGCCTGCTTCGAACCGTCGATCGATTACGTTGTCACGAAGGTCCCGCGGTTCGCGTTCGAAAAATTCCCCGACGCCGACGCCACGCTCACCACGCAAATGAAGAGCGTCGGTGAAACGATGGCCATCGGCAGCACGTTCAAGGAGTCTTTCCAAAAAGCACTCCGTGGCCTGGAAGTGAAAAGCGACGGCTTCGGCTGCGATCGGCTCGATTTGTGGGACACACCTGAGCGGCCGACCGAAGAGCAAATCATCGCGAAGCTTCGTAAGCCAGGCGCCGAGCGGGTCTGGTACCTGCGCTACGCCTTCAAGTGCGGAATGGATGTCGCCAAGGTCTACGAGCTGACGGGCATCGATCCGTGGTTTCTCGACAATCTGCACGAGATCTTGGAAACCGAGCACGAGCTTTGGAAAGCCGCCGACGATGGCTTGCAGGTTGCCAATTCGAAAGACCTAATTCGTACCGCAAAGCGGCAGGGATTTTCCGACCGCCAGCTCGCTCGGATGTTTGCCACGTCGGAACTCGAAGTGCGCAGCCAACGGCTTGCGCTGGGAATTCGCGCGACCTTCAAATCGGTCGACACCTGCGCCGCCGAATTCGAAGCTTACACGCCCTACTATTACTCCACCTACGAGGACGAAGACGAAGTCCCCAACAAAGGCGCCAAAAAGCGCATCATCATCCTCGGCGGCGGCCCCAACCGCATCGGCCAGGGCATCGAGTTCGACTACTGCTGCTGCCACGCCAGCTTTGCTCTTAAAGAGCTCGGCATCGAATCGATCATGGTCAACTCGAACCCCGAGACCGTGAGCACCGATTACGACACGAGCGACATGCTCTTCTTCGAGCCGCTCACGGTCGAAGACGTCCTCAACATCTGTGACCGCGTCCAGCCCGATGGCGTCATCGTCCAGTTCGGCGGCCAGACGCCGCTCAACCTCGCGCGCCGCCTCAAAAACGCAGGCGTCCCGATCATCGGCACGAGCGTCGACGCAATCGAAGCCGCCGAAGATCGCGAAAAATTCCAGCAGCTACTGCACAAACTCAACCTCCGCCAACCGCCGAACGGCATCGCCCGCAACATGGACGAAGCCCGCCGCGAGGCAGCCAAAGTTGGCTACCCGTTGTTGGTCCGCCCCAGTTTCGTCCTCGGCGGCCGCGCGATGGAAATCTGCTACGACGACACGCAGTTCGAGCATTTCGTGAAGCAAGCCTTCATCGCCGCCGAAGGCCAGCCCGTCCTCATCGATCAGTTCCTCGAAGGCGCGACCGAAGTCGACGTCGACTGCATCAGCGATGGCAAAGACGTGATCGTCCCCGGCATCATGGAGCACATCGAAGAAGCCGGCGTCCACTCCGGCGACTCCGCGTGTTCGATACCACCGTACAGTTTGCCCGGTCCCGTCATCGCCGAAATTCGCGCCGCCACCGTAGCGCTCGCCCGCGAGCTCAATGTCATCGGCCTCATGAATGTGCAGTTCGCGGTGAAGCCAAACGACGATCGATTCGACATTTACGTCCTCGAAGTAAACCCTCGCGCTAGCCGCACCGTGCCGTTCGTGGCTAAGGCCACAGGAATGCCGGTCGCGAAAATAGCCGCCAAAGTAATGGCTGGCGTTTCGCTGGCAGAGCAGGGCGTCACCGAAGATCCGATCCCGGCGGCCGTTTCAGTAAAAGAAGCCGTCTTCCCGTTCATCAAATTCTCCGGCGTCGACATCGTCCTCGGCCCCGAAATGCGCTCGACCGGCGAAGTGATGGGCATCAGCGACCGGTTCTCGATGGCTTTCGCCAAAAGCCAACTCGCCGCCGGAACCGTCCTGCCACAGAAAGGCAACATCTTCATCAGCGTCGACGATCGCCACAAACTCGCCGCCAGCGAGCTTGGCCGAAAGCTAAGCGCACTGAATTTTGGGTTGCTTGCAACATCCGGCACCGCCGATTCGCTCGAAGCCGCCGGCGTCCCTGTCACGCGCGTGAAGAAACTAGCCGAAGGCAAGCCCAACCTGCTCGATTACTTTGCCGACCACGCGGTCGCGCTCGTCGTCAACACGCCCAGCGGCAAGCACGCCCGCAGCGACGGCGGAAAAATCCGCGCCGCCGCCGTCCAGGCCGGCGTGCCATGCCTCACCACGCTCGAAGCCGCCACCGCCGCGGTGAAAGCGATTGAAGCACTCCGCGAAGAGGATATGCAAGTGGAACCACTTCAGGACCGGTTTACCAACGCCTAAAAAGAGGCACACATGTCGACCGCGGGGGAACTTTCGCAACAGCCGAGCGGGCAACGATCGAGTCTGGAATGGTTGCGGCTGTGGTTTCTCCTCCGTGATCCCGTCCATCGCCGCGAATACGCACTCACCGGCTTTGGCCTGATGTCGCTTAAGTACATCGTCGAGTTCGCCACCGTCCGCGTTCTCACTGGCCTCACCTACACGCCGCTCGATTTCGTCAATCCACTCATCAGCGCCCGCGAAAAGTTCGCACACGGCGCGCCGCCTTGGTTCGGTTATCTCTGGGTGTTGTGGGCGCTTCCATTCCTCTGGATTGCCGTCGGCATGAGCGTCCGCCGCGCGTTCGATGCCGGCATCTCCCCCTGGAACGGCCTGTGGGTGCTCGTGCCGTTTTTGAATCTGCCCGCCATGCTGATTCTCGCGTGCTTGCCTACTGCCACCACATCAGCAGCAGGCTGGACCGATGACAAGCGAACTCGCGACAAATCGCTCAAAGCCAACGACGTCGCTGTCACGGTAAAAGCCGCGATCGGCGGCATCGCGATCGGTGCACTCTACGCCTCCGTACTTACGCAGGCCTCTGTGTATCTTTTCCATAGCTACGGCGCCGCGATTTTCTTCGGCACGCCGCTCGTCACCGGCGTCGCCTCCAGCTACCTGCTCAACGCCAAACGAAGTCATTCTCACGCGGCATCCATTCTCGTCGCCGCCGCGGCGATTTTCTTCTTCGGCATCGCGCTCATGCTGTTCGCGTTCGAAGGCGCGATCTGCATCGCCATGGCCGCCCCGATCGTAATTCCGCTCGGCATCGCCGGCGCGCCGATAGGTAAATTCTTGGCTGACCGCCGCCGCAAGCTGCGCGGTGGCCTCATCGGCGCGCTCCTCGTGCTGCCGATGCTCACCATTGCCGAATCTTACCTCCCACCCAAGAACGAATTCGTCGTCGAGAGCCACATCGATATCGCCGCCTCGCGAGAAACCGTGTGGCAGAACGTCATCGGCTTCGCCAAAATCACCGACCCGCCCGAATGGGTCTTCCGCCTCGGCGTCGCCTGCCCACAAGAGGCGCGCATCATAGGCCAGGGCGTCGGCGCGCAGCGGCATTGCATCTTCACGACCGGCGAATTCCTCGAGCCGATCACCGTCTGGCACCAGCCCGAGCGGCTCGCGTTCGACGTCAGCGAGCAACCCTCACCGATGTTCGAGCTCACGCCCTACCGCCACATTCACCCCCCGCATCTCGACCTGGCATTCCGCTCAACGCACGGCGAATTCGAACTGATCGAACTTCCCGACGGCGGCACCCGCCTCACCGGCCGCACCTGGTACACGCTCGATATCCGCCCCGAAGCCTACTGGACGATCTGGAGCGATTGGCTCGTCCACCGCATCCACATGCGCGTCCTCACGCACATCAAACAGCTGGCCGAAGACCGCGGAGCCAACTCGTGAGCGATGATTCAGGCACGCCACCGGCTTCAGTGGTCGAACGACCCGGTCCGCCGCCTTTACGCATTCATCATCTGATGACCTTCGCCGCCGTTGGGGCAGTGCAGCTTTCGTTCTGGCGAGCTAGTTTGCACCCGGCGACGACTTTTACCCCGCTAAACATGGTGAGCGCTTCGATCGGCCAAGCGCTAAGTTCAATTGGCCTGACATTGGCAATCTTCAGTGTCTATTGGAACCGCAAAGGCCTGGCCGCCTTGGCGCAGCCAGGCCAATGGCTGCTCGTCGCGTACGCCTTTTCCGCGCTGCGACTCTACATTGCACTTCTGGATAATACGATCACCGGCGCCCAAAGGCCTGTGGGGCCCATCAGCGAATGGTCTTATCTGCTCTTTGGAGTGTTGGTGCCATTTTGCTTCTATCTTTGGTGCGCCTGGCGAGTCGCCGACAGCCTGCCGTGGCGAATCCTATTCGTAGAATTAGCCTTCGCAACGTTAATTATTGTTGCGAGTCCGCTTCTTCCAATGATGCTTGTCGATTCACAAGTGGGTTTGCGGCTTGTCACCGTGGCTCCCACGCTTGGGTGTGGAATGATCTTACTGCCGATCGAGCTCTGGATTCTCAGTACAGAGATCGCCGCTCGGCGTCCTCGCTACTGGACGCATTGGGTCGGTTTAGTACTCGCGATCCTGAGTGCCGGCATGTCTGTCGTTTTGGGCGCGATTCATTTGGTTTCGTTGTTTTTGTCAGCCTAGCGAATCGATTCGCAACAGACGTGGTACCATGCCACATCCATATCATGAGCGCGGTTCCTTTTTACCGACCCGCTGGCTGAACCGAAGATGTCGTTCGATTTCGAAACTGTCGAAGCGCTGACTGCCAATACCGACACGCTCGATTCTCAGCTTTCTAGACCGGCCCCGCCCCCGTTGCGGATTCATCATTTTTTCCTGTGCGGTATCGTCACCGCGATTTATCTCTCCTGGTGGCGCCAAGTGGTCCCGCCCTCCGCGGTCGAGCAACTTCCGGTGTGGGCGATCGGATTCACTGCGATATTAAATGCACTTCAGGCCATCGCGTTCACGTTGGCCGCACTTTCGCTGTATTGGCGTTTCAAAGGATACGCCGGTCTCGAGCAGCCGGGCGTCTGGCTGCTCCTGAGCTGGCTCGTGGTCATTATTCCGACGGTCATCAACATGTTGGTGATGCGATTCAGCTGGTTCGATTGGTGGGGCGGACGAAGCGGAATCTACGGCAGAGTCTATTGGGTATTAGCGTACGCACCGTCGCTAGTCCTCTTCACATTCATTCCGCTCGCATTTTACGCTTACAGCGCGTGGGCCATCGCCGATACGCGTGCCTGGCGATGGGTCTTCGTCGTCATCGCAATTATAAGTGTGTTGCCCATCGTCGCTTGGGGAAGTCAAATCCTTTACTCCAACTTCAACGTGCCTACGCAAACGGCGGTTGCGGTCCCGAGCTTCGTCTCGGCCGTGGCGATACTCGCAACTGAAATTTGGGCGCTCGTGACGGATATCAAACAACAGCGCAAGCGCCAAAGATATTGGCCTCATTGGGTCGGCCTCGGATTAGTAATCACCCAACAATCTTTGCTCACTTTCGGCGCGCTGATTGCGCTCCTGGGCGGATAATCGCAATATCGAGCGACGATTTTCGAACGCCCGATGGCAAAAACCACCCGCGCGCTGCACGATGAAAGCAGTGCTTAATGCTTCACGCATCAAGAATTGCGCGCACACGCTGGCATAATTCACATGGTCGCAAAAAACTCGCCTTGACCGCTTTGTACCCCCTCACGTATCTTCCCGCACCACGACGAGGGATTGATCGAGAGGGGCCCGCGGGGCAAGTCGCCGTGGTAAGAAACTAAAACACTTTGCGACCGGTGCTTTGGCGAACACTCAGGACAACCTGAACACGCGCTCCGGAAACCAACGAACCACGTGGATGGGTCTACCCCCCGCCTAACGGCAAGGTGGACCCCGCAGCGGCTGGCGTTGGCACGGAAGCCAGCCATCCGCTACGATACACTCCCCGACACGCGGCAGTCGCTTCCTCCCCCCTAAAGCGACCTGTTGCTAGTCCGCCCGCACGCAAGCGTTATTGCGTCCAATCGCTCCCGGAAAGGTTGCTACGTCCTTTGCCCCCCTGGGACGTGTGCTTTTCTGGGAGCTTTTTTTGCGCGCTCAACCAGCTGCTAGCACTCTTTCTCTTCGCACTTGCGCCGCGTTCTTTTGCACCTACTACGACGCGCAAAGCGCTGTAGTTCTCCGCGATTTTTCGCCTACCAGCAAAACGGCGCTCGCGTTGTGAATCACCGCGAATTTCGCTACACTTCGCGACCCGAAGAACAGACGGAGGCGTGCGTTTTTGAAGAAGAAATTAACCACGGAGACACGGAGAGCACGGAGAAGAAATTTTTAGACAAGATCAACGGGATTTACGGGATGAAGAAGTCACCTCCATACCATCCTGTAGATCCTGTTAATCCTGTCCAAAAATGAATTGGAATTCTCCGTGTCCTCCGTGTCTCCGTGGTTTAATTTGTTTTGATGTCTTAGCAAGGAAGATAGGTTTTGATGAGCAAGGAAGCTCCCAAGCGGCGCCCCGTGGCGCCGAAAAAGTTAGGCACACTTTCCGCTGAAGAACAATTGCGCGCCGCGCGCGAAATCGTCCGCCGCGAAGCCGCCGGCGTGTGGAAAGTCTCGTATCGACTCAACTCCTCGTTCTGCGAGGCGATCAAGCTGCTCTACACCTGCAAAGGCAGCGCGATCATCACCGGCATGGGCAAGGCCGGCCTCATCGGCCAGAAGATCGCCGCCACGCTATCGTCCACCGGCACGCCTGCGCACTTTCTCCACCCAGCCGAAGCCTTCCATGGCGATCTCGGCCGGGTCCACGCGCAAGACGTCGTCGTCATGCTCACGCAAAGCGGCGAAACGGCTGAAGTCACGCAGCTCCTCCCATCGCTCCGCGAATTCGGCGTCCCGCTGATCGCGATCACCGCCGCCCGCACCAGCAGCGTCGGCCGCGCGGCCAGTGTCGTCATCGAACTCGGCGATTTGGAAGAAGTCTGCTCGCTCGGCCTCGCGCCGAGCACCAGCACGACCGCCATGCTCGCCGTCGGCGATGCCCTCGCCCTCGTCATGAGCAAAATGCGCAACTTCCAAGCCGACGACTTCGCCCGCTTCCACCCGGGCGGCGCGCTCGGCCGAAAACTAAGCAAGGTCGACGACATCATGCGGCCGCTCGCCGAATGCCGCACCGCCAGTGACGCCCTCTCCGTCCGCCAGGTCATCGTGAAGTGCACGAAACCCGGCCGCCGCAGTGGTGCCATCATGCTCACCGACAAAGTTGGCCGCCTTACCGGCCTGTTCACCGATAGCGACCTCGCGCGCCTCTTCGAAAAGCGCGACGAAGCCGCCCTCGATCGCCCAATGTGTACGGTCATGATGCCCCAACCAACCACCGTCCCCAGCGGCACCCGCTTCGGCGACGCCGTCGCGCTGCTCGCTCAACGCAAATTCAGCGAGCTCCCCGTCGTGGACAAGAAAGGCCGCCCCGTCGGCCTCGTCGATGTTACCGACGTCCTCGGCCTAAAGACCGAAGCCGAGGGCGACGTCCCCGGCACCGCCACCAACAAAAAAGTCGCCTAGCCGCTCGCGGTTTAGCTCAACCTCATGTCGTTAACGAAACTCTGCGCCAAAATCGAGCTCATCCTCAGCGACGTCGACGGCGTCATGACCGACGGCGGCATCCAGCTGCTCGATGACGGCACGCAGTTCGTCAAATTCCACATCCGCGACGGCATGGGCGTCCGCCTCTGGCGCGAAGCCGGCAAACGGTTCGGCATCGTCACCGGCCGCAAGCTCGATTCGATCCGCAAGCGGGCCGAGGATCTGTGGCTCGACATCATCCGCCTCGGAATCGACGACAAGCTACCGGCGATTGATGAACTCGCCGCCGAATTCAAAATCACGCGGGACCAAATCTGCTACATCGGCGACGACCTGCTCGACCTCAAAGCGATCCAATCCGTCGGCTTTGGCGTCGCCGTCGCCGACGCCGTCGAAGAGGTCAGGCAAGCAGCAAAGTACACGACGAGCGTCCCCGGCGGTCAGGCCGCCGTCCGCGAAGTCATCGAGCTAATTCTAAAAAACACGGGCCGCTGGGAAGAAGTCATGAAACGCTACAGCGCCTCGTAACCACTGCATTTCCGCTTAGCCTCTGCGGCAACGCCGATTCCCACCACCCAACTCCCCACCCCACCACGGAAATCACCATGCCCACCAAACTCGTATGGTTATTCGCCGCCATCGCGCTCTTACCCACCTCCGCGCGAGCCGGCACCGAAGTCACTTTCCAATTCGAACTGCAAATTCCAGCTTCGAACGCAGACACCGAATCGCCCAAACTCGGGTCGGTTGAACTTCAAGATCGTTCCTGGGCCGCGCCTGGTGTCGAGCAAGCAACGTGCCCGCTGGCACCCGCGAAGCCGTTCGATTTCACGGGCCCGCAAACGCGTTTTCATTTCGACGGCGATGGCCCGCGTTGGCTGGACGATGTTTGCTTCCCGCTGACGCGCCAGCTTTTCCATCAATGTGAACAACCCCCAATGTTTTCGGTTGTAGTGTGCGCGAACGAGTACGTACCAAGGCTGCAAACGCCGAAAATTTATTTGGCCCATTAGTCCGCAGCACGATTTGATTTCATCGCACGGCCTTCCCGCCTATGCTCCGCCGCATCATCCGCAGCACGATTGTCTTCGCAGTGCTCGTTGTGGCCTACGAAGCATACTCGACGTTCGCGGTCCCGTTCATGGAGCCGCCGCTAGCTCTTCGCCCGCACCACGAGATTACTGCGGACGAAAAAGACGGCGCGAACAAATCCGCCACCAAATACCAGCGGCTCCTCTCCGCTTACTTTCCGAAAGATCATTGGTCGCAAATCCGCCAACCCAAAGTCATCGCCAATGCCACCGAGCAGGCGATGCTCGTGTTCGACGACTACAAACGCCAGCCCGGCACGAACAAGAATCCCGACGGCTCACCCACAACGCTCGTCGACATCCAGCGCGTCACGTTCCTGATGTTCCCCACACCGCCGCGCGATGGCCTGATGCCGCCGCGCGATGCGATCATCGTCGAAGCGCCGCAAGGCGCGCATCTCGAATTCGACGAATTCCGCCCCGAAGCGGGAAAGATCGGCCAAATTCTCCACGGCCAGTTCCCCGGCGACATCCGCATCCACAGCGACATGAAAGAGCCCGGCCCCGAAGATGACCTGCTTGTTGAAGTCTCCGACCTCGCGATGAACACGAAGCTCCTCTACACGACCAAGCCGGACAGCCCCGTGCGGTTTCGCATGGGTGGAAACGTTGGCGGCGGCACCGAGTTGGAAATCCGTTTCCTGGCTGACGAGCACGCCAAACCCACCGATGCCGGCCTGAAAATCGCAGGCTTCGATTCGCTTGAAATTCGCCGCGATGTGAAAATGCGGCTGCAGATGGATTCCGGCGGGCTCGCGTTCGGTGGGAAGAAGAAAGATGCGAAGCTAAAGGACAAAAATGGCAACCCGATCGCAACTGCTCCGACCGTTCAGGTCGCCGATGCAAGCACGATCAACCCCGCCAAATCCACGCCAGAAAAACCGCCCGTGGATGCTTCCTGCACCGGGCCATTCACGTTCGATTTCACTCGCTACGTCGCCAGTTTGGATCACGACGTTGAACTCATCCAAGCGAACCCCAACGGCCCCAGCAATCAACTCTCTGCCAGCCGGCTCGATATCCATTTCGCGCCGAAGCTCCAGCCGAACGCCGCCGCGACGCCTGCCATCCTCGATCCCAGTAAGCGCCAACAACATGATTTAGGCCAGCTCGAAGCGGTTGCCATCGTGGCCGAAGGACATCCGGCGAAAATGACTTCCCCCGCTCACAACGCCGAGGCCCGCGGCGACCGCATCCAAATCGCGCTCCGCGAGCGGCGACTTCGAGTTAGCGGCGGCAGCGACGCAATGTTCATCGAAGGCACAAACGTACTCCAAGCGCCCGTGATCGACTACCAGCAGCCGGCCGAGGACGAAGGCACCCAAGTCGGCCGCTTCCGCGCGACCGGCCCGGGCACGCTCCATTACATCACCGACCCGGCTAAGCCCGACCAGATCCTTAACGCCGAATGGCAAAGCTCGGTCCAGCTCGGCCGCGACAAAGGCCAACCTGTCCTCGCGTTAGAGGGTCACCCCAAAGTCGCCTTCGCCGAATCTGGAACCCTTTCGGCAGATCAAATTCTCCTGTACCTACGCGAGCTCGACAGCAAGAGCACCGCCGGAATCACCCTTAACGGCCCCGGCGGTGACACCCAAAACAAATTGCGGCTCGCGCCCGACCGCATGCTCGCAACCGGCCACGTGCAAATCGCTTCGCCCCAATTCACGGGCAACGCCCAGTCGCTTTCAGCAACGTTCCGCCTCGAGCAGCCCACGGCCAACGCGCCATCCGAAAATGCGCCAAAGGCCGGCGCGCCATCCGCCAAGCCGAGTAACGAATCTCCATCGAAAATGGGCCCCGGTGCAACGCCATCGCAGCAAAAGTACTACATCGATACCGACCAAATCCAACTCGAAGTCTCGATGCGGGGGCAGACCGCCGCGCCACTCGCGCTCGAATGCAACGGCCACGTCGTCGTTCGCGAAATCCCGCTGGCCGCCTCTCCGCAGCAGCCGCTCGAAATCCGCGGCGGTCAGCTGCTCGTCACCAAATTGGACACCAACACGCCGCACGTTACGTTGCACGGTGTCGCCCCCGGCCAACCCGCGCGATCCGCGCTCGCCCAGGTCGTCGGTCGCGGCGTCACAATGCTCGTCGATACGCTCGAAGTCGACCAACGCGAAAATCTCGTCACAAGCGATGGCCCCGGCAAAGCCACCATCCTCACCATGCGCGGCATCAGCGGCGCGCCCGCCGCTACGCCTTCACCGGTCGACGTCACGTGGCAGGGTGGCCTGAAATTCGACGGGCTAACCGCCGTGTTCAATCGCAACGTCGTGGTCAACGCCACCGACAGTAAGGTCCAGTGCGACGAACTTGCCGCTACGCTGAATACGCCCATCCATTTCGGCGAGCAGGTCAACCAATCGAACATCTCCCTCGAAGTAATCGAATGCCGCGGCCAGGTCGCCCTCGAAAACGTGCAGCGCGACACCGCCGGCGTCACCTCGCACGAAGTCATGCAGCTCGCCCACCTCACCATCAATCAACATACCGGCGTGATCACCGGCGAAAGCGGCGACGGCCTCGGCAACATCCGAGCCACTCGATACGGCGACAGCGCCGTCACCTTCCCAGGCCAACCTACTAACGCTGCGACACAGCCCGGCCCCGGCCCGCTTGGCCGCAACGCCTCTGGTAACAAACTCAATTTCCTCCGCGTCGACTTCCGCAAAGGCTTAAAAGGCAACATCTACACCCGCGAAATCACCTTCTACGAACGCGTCCGCGCCATCTACGGCCCGGTCGATTCCTGGGAACAGGAACTCGACCCCACGCGCCCCGCGTCATTGCCCGAAGACACCATGACGCTTACCAGCGACGAACTTCGCCTGAACGAAGACCCTGTGGCCGCACGCGCCGCCCAGCCGCCCGCCGCCAGCAAGCAGCAGATGGGCCCGATCCAAATGCAAGCGAAAGGCGACGTACGCATCGACGGAAGAGTCCCGAACCAGGGCGAGTTTAGCGTGCAAGCCGACCGAGCCAGCTACGAACAAGTTAAAGAAACTTTCATCCTAGAAGGCGACATGCGTACGCCGGCCACGCTATGGCGACGAGCCCTAAATGGCACCGACGCCCCACGCATCGAAGCGCGCAAAATCCGCTACGTACGCACGACCGGTGACACTCAAGTCGACGGCATCCAACCCCTCGAGATCCTGCCCAGCGATCTCCAAAACGCCGGCCGTCCCACCGCGCCGAAAAAGTAGCGGAGGTTCACACCACCCGTCGCCGTTCCTGCTCCAACCTCTCCGCAATAAATCCCACCACTCGCGGCGCCATCGCACACGCATAGCGGAAACTGTGCCCGCCCCCTTCGGTTTCCAAATCGCACTCGAACGGTACGCCGAGCGACCACAATTTCATCCGCAGCCGCTCCGCCGAGTCGTACCACCGGGTATCCGTGGGGTCGCAACAAAAAAACTGATTCCGCGGCCAATTGAGCGGATGAATGTGAAGCAGCGCCGTATCCTGTCGCGCGCTCTCCGCATCGCCGTACATAAGCTCGAGCCCCGGATCGATCCCTTCATCAATCCGCTTCTGAAAATCAATCGCCGGCGAGATCGCCGCCACCGTTGGAAAAATATTCGGGTGCTTGTACGCCATCCGTAGCGCACCCTGTCCGCCCATGCTCACGCCCAACAGCGCCAACTTCGGCGGCCCCGATTCCCAACGCTTCGCAACCATTGGGACGACGTGCTCCAGCACATAAGCTTCCGCCGAAAATCGCTCATCAAACTCCGGCCATATCCGATCGGTCCACCAACTCAGCCCCGAAACAGGCTCCACAAGCCGCAGCCCATAACGATCGAACTCCCGCATAAACGGCTCAAACGCCCGCAACGACGCCGACTCGCTGCAATGCAGATAAACCACCGTATAGTTGTGCTCACTCGGCGCCGGCGGCTCATAAAGCCGGCACGCATGCCCGGCCAAATCAATCAGCGTCCAAGTTCCAGTACTTTCCATCTCTAGAACTTTAAGCATGCAGCACTCTCACGCAAAGGCGCAAAGAGCTTTTGCCAAAGAGGACACAGAGAGCACAGAGGAAGGCAAATGACCAAGCACCAATGACCAATTGCCAACGACAACGAATCCTGCCTTGATTGGTCAACAGGATTTGGTAATTGGTGCTTTTAAGTTTTCTCTGTGCTCTCTGTGGCTATTTCCCTCTTCGCGCCTTTTCCAGAGACCTCCGCATCCTCGCCATTTCGCCGCCTACCGGATCTCCCCAGCCCCGCGTAAAATAACAACCCCCGAGCAGCAACCAACGGTACGCCGCGTGAAGCAAATCCTCAGCTCCAATCAGATTCGCGAGGGTGTCGAAAAGCTCGCCGCCGAACTTCGCGCGATCTACGGCGAGCGCCCCATCACGATTGTGGCGATTCTCACCGGCAGCCTGGTCCTGCTCGCCGATTTAATTCGCCAGCTCGAAATGCCGCTTCGCGTAGCACTCATCCAAGCCAGCCGTCACCGCACGCCCGACCCGCCCAGTGACGCGCCGCCCGAAGACGATTCCATCCTTCCGAAGCTGAAGAATCGTGACGTCGTCGTGATCGATG
>JABDGM010000087.1 GCA_013286045.1 Planctomycetota bacterium
GATGGGAAACTGGATGGTGATGCCGTATTATGGCGACACATACGGCGGCAAGCTGAAACTACAGCACGGACTTAAGAAAACCGGCGCGGAGCAGACGCTCGGCGAGTTCCTGACCTTTGCCGAGGGCAGGCGCACGACGCTGAGCGAGTTTGTCGCGCTGCTCGGTAAATCACCGCGGCCTAAAGCGGCGGTATCGTCCAAGGCCGACTTCTCAGACGGGCCGCCGTGCTTGCAGCGCATGGCCGCCGAGGGCTTCCCCTTGGACGGCCGCAAGCGGGCGCTATTTATGATGGCGATCTACTTCAGGCGCTGCGACCAGAGCGGCTGGAAGGAGCGGCTCGAAGAGGCCAACCGGAAATTCTTCAACCCCCCGCTTCCGTCCGACGAGGTTGTCGGCGTGACCAATTCGGTGGGAAAAAAGAAATACGAGTACACCTGCAAGGAGGAGCCGATGAAGTCGCACTGCGACTCTGTCATGTGTCGCATGCGCACGTTCGGCGTTGGCGGGGGCGGCAATTTCCCGGTGTTCGACAGGCTCGTAATCCACCGAGGCGATGAAACACTTTGGACGGTAACAATAGGCGGCGAGACGATCACGCTGACATCGGACGAAGTCTACGAACAGAAAGTTTTTAACAAGCGGTGCTTGGCAAAAATTGGCAAGTGCTTTCACCTGATGAAGCCGAACGCCTGGACTGATTTCTTGTGCCAAGCGGCAGCCACGACAACCGCGATTGATGAGACCAAGGGCGTTGGAGAGAAAGAACAGTTCCACGAACTGCTGGAAGAGTTTCTTACCAACCGAGCCAAGGGCGAGCGCCTAGAGGATGTGCTGTCGGGTCGCCCGTTCGAGGACGCGGACGAGGGCAGGCACTGGTTTCAGCTTCGCGCGCTTCAGCGATACCTGAGGCAAGAGAGTGACAAGTTCCGTCACAAGTCGCGCTCTAAGATAGCCGCATTCATTCGCGGCCATGGCGGCGACACCCAAAACAAGAAGATAGGCGGCAAGACGGTTAGATTATTTTGGGTGCCTACATCGCGCCTGCAGAAGATGCCGGAGATAGACGCACCACCCATAAAGGGTGATGGGTTATGAGCGGTTACGCGGGGGGCCTATATACCGCGCAAGGTGGTAAAAAGAATTCGTCTAATAGACGCGCATGGCGATGCGTAAACTGCGTAACTTACGTAACCACACCAAAAACAGTATATGCGGCGAAGCTTTTGGCCCGCCCCCGGTTGCGCCAAAGTTGCGCGCGTTACGTCAGCGGACGCTTACCCGGCTCCGTTGGCCCTGCGGCTGGCCGCTATTGCGGCCATTGGGGCGCGCCTAGCGTAACCAGCGCACCCCACAAACACAGCAACTTCGCCACCAATCTTCTTGGGGTCCTTACCGCGAGTTATTCGCGCAGCGGGGCACGCGCCAGCGTGGAGCGCGACTAGGAATGACAATTTTAACTTCCCGAGCAACACCAGCGAGTCCATGAAATGAAAAACCAAACTTTCTCGGTCCACGCCGCCGCCGTTCTGCTTGAGCGTGATCGCGGCATAGTCTCGCGCACGATGCGCGGCATCAAGCCTGACGCCACCGATGGCGGGGTCTCGCGCTGGCGCTTGCGCACCATCGTCGAAGCACTGGCAGCGCGCGACCGATACTCCGCGAATCCGCGCGCCACCCCCGGCAGGGTCAACCTCGCAAACGAGAGAGCGCTGCTCGCGCGAGAGCAGAAGAACATGGTCGCTCACAAAAACGCAATCGCTCGCGGCGAGTTTGCCCCCGTCTCGGTACTTGTCGCAATCATGAAGCGACACAACCTTTGCATCCGCGAGAATCTTCTCGGGATTCCCGGCAAGCTGGCCGACGATCTCAGCTTCGGCGACGTCGAGCGCCGCGTGATCGTCGAAGAAAAGCTTCGGGACGAAATTTATCAGATTCTTGAGAACCTCTCGGACCCCGAGTCATACCGCAGGTTCGCCGATATCGACGTGAGTGGTGATTCATATTCCACAGCAGAGGAGCAGGACGATGCACAGCGCAGTGAAGGCGATACGGGAGTTGATCGAGGCGACAGCCCCCGGCCCGGCGCGCGATCAGATGGTTAGGAAACTGATGGAGTTCGACCACGAGCTTGAGAAGTTTCCCTCCGTCGCCGCCGATGGTGATCACAGCAGCCGCACCGCGTCCAAGCGCACGATAGAGGAGGCGCTGCGGCCCGCGCTAGAGGCGCTGGCGGTGCTGGAATTGATGATCCAGGCCAGCGCGGGAGCCGAGCAGTGACAAGACCGCGCCCCACTAAGCCCAGTTTCGAGCACGATCTACATAGGCTCTACGCGCTCTGCTTTGTTTTGAGCGACCGGCTCAGCACTCTTGAGCAGAGCAACGCCGAGCTTCGCGCCAAGCTGCATCTTGATCCGCCACCCCCGGCAATCGGCGCGGAGTGGATGACAGTCAAGCATGTCATGGCTGTCACAAACTACTCGCACCCGATGGTGCGCAAGTTGATCAAGCAGAAAAAGCTTGTCGCTCTAAAGCAGGGTGGCCGCGTACTTGTAAGCGCCGCCAGTGTCGCGGCACTCGGTACCAAAAAACTAGAAGCTGGCACCGAACTGGCCGCATAGGGTTGCAGCATGGCAAACAAAATCACACTGACCCAACGAGAACTCCGCGCCGTTGCTAAGGCGTGCCGCCCTGCGGCTAAGAACGAGTTCGTTCCATTTGCGCATCTCGCGGCAGGTTCCAACTTCGATCCGAACGATCCAAAGCATCTCGCAATGATCGACTGGATCAATACCTGCGCGCGAGCCTCCGAGATCGTGCGAGCCGCCGCCGCGAAGGAGTCAGCGGTGGCGACCGCGGCCGATATTCTGCGGTCTGCGAAGATCGCACGCGGCGAGATTGTTGAGCTTCCGACCGGCGAGGCGGCGCGAGCCATCATCGCGGCGGGCAAACAGCGAAGAGGTGAAACATGAGTGCGTTCGCACAGCTAGTGCGGCGGGCGAGGCAGGCACCGCGCGAGCAGAACACTACCAGCAGCACGGCTGAGGCCATCGTGGCAGCGGCGGCAGCGGTGCGGGCCGGTGGCCTGCCGTCCGAGCCACCGACCGGGCTGGCAAAGCAGATTCTTGACGCTGGCGCTGCAAGGCGCGGCGAGAAGCAGTAACGGAGGCCGGCGAAATGCAAATTATCTACGGAGTGGCAGCGGAGGCGAAATCCACCTTCGTCATGGCCGACGACGGAGAGCTGAGGCGACTGAGGGAGATGGTTGTCACCAGCTATCCACAGTTCGGCTCGCGCGTGCCGACTACCAGCGAGACGCACCTAGCGTTTCGCAACGCATTCGTGGCGCTGGGTCACATCGGGAGAACCAGCGAGATCGTCACGCGGGACGCGCGGTCGATAGGGTGGTGGGCCGGACACTGCGAGGAGTTTCTTCAGCAGAGCGGCTACGACAACTACGATGTCGGCAGCGCGCCGTTTCTGATGGCGGTGATCGCGCACGGTGATATTCCGCACTCGCCCCCGGCCCGCTTCCCGCACGACCAATTTTTCGGGCTGACTATCGGGACGGGAATCCGGGCCACGGACAAGTGGCGCGGAGTTCTCGAAACTGGCGAGGTGCTGCCCCCCGTTCCGCTCACGAGGCCTACGCAGAATTATCCAGCGCCTGACTTTCAGGTGCGCTGGTGACTATCCGGCGCGCTCTTATCCCCGTTCGAGCGCGCCGTGTCGTCCGCATGTGCAGCATGCGGGCTACTCCGGCCAGAGGGGCGGCGTCCGCTGCGGAGCCGAGACGCCGCCCCGATGGTTTCTCTAACTGTGGAGTCTGGTGATGTCTGAGCAGGAGACGATGAGGCTCGTTGCAGAAGTGGTCGATAAGTACAGCGGCCCGATGCGCGACATGCAGAAATCGCTGCGTCAGCTGTCCGACCGGACGAGAGGCGTGCACGCTGACGGCGCGAAGCAGACCAAGGCGCACGCGAAGGCATACGAGGACCTGGGCGGCGCTATCAGCAAGGTCGTTCCGGCACTCGGCATTGCCGGGGGTGCCGCGCTGTCTGTCAGCGCCGCCATAGCGGGGGTCGTTGCATCGGTGAAGGCTCTCGGCGACACGTCGCTCTCGCTCCTGCATGTCGGTCGTCAGGCCGGACTGAGCGCCACTCAGCTTCGCAGCTACGCCGAGATGGGCGAGCGCGTCGGCATCTCGTCAGAAACTATGACGGCGGGCATAACCAAGTTCTCGGCGTTCATGGACGCCAACGCCCGTCGCGCGCCATTTGCTCTCGAAGTGTGGCGGCAGATGCCGGGATCGTTCGAGGCCATCGGCCAGAGTCTGCGCGGCCTGAGCAGGTCCGACCAGTTAAAGCGAGTGTTCGACTTCATCGGCACCACCCGCGCGCCCATGGACCAGAAGCGCAAGCTTCTCGGCATGATGGGCCTGCCGGAGGATCTGGCCGGAGCCACAAAGGAGGAGCTTCGATCCGCACTGCGCGAGGCCGAGGAGTGGTCGAAGGCGCACCCGATTGACGTTGCCAAGGGCCTGCGAGCGCGCCACGGCTTCGACGAGCTTCGAGCCGCCGTGCAGGGACTCAAAGACGACCTGAGCGTGGACTTCGCGCCCACGGTGACAACCGCCGTGCGAGCGCTCGGCGAAGTTACCGAGGCGACCGCTGGTGGTCTCAGGGAGCTGGTGAAGATTCTTCGCGCCCTGCGGGACGGGAATCTCAGCTTCGACTTCACGCCGCCCAAGGGCAGCAACTTCGAGGCTCTCGGTAAGTATCTCAGTGATCCAGATCGCGGGACCAAGCTCATAGACAGTCTGAAGCGGCGCAAGACCTCGTTTGATACGAGCGAGTATCCAGCGGGAGGAAAGCTACAGCCTCTCACGATGGATGGCGTTCAGAAGCTTTTCAACAAGGACGACCTGAAGAACAGCACGAAGGAAGGCGCTACCAAGGGCGTCTTCGACGGACTGATGCAGTGGTTCTCCTTTATGCGGACCTCTGCCACTGGCGACGGAGCCGGGGGTGCCGCCCGCGTTATTAAGGCGTCGTACTCGCCGGGCGGCAGTGGCCGCGACAGAGACGCCGGTGCTGGCGGGAACGTGAACATTCCAGATCAGCCAGCATCAAATCTAAAGGGCAGCGATTTTCTCAGGGAGCAGCGCGCAAGGTTTGCGGATGAACTCAAGAACAATCCTCAGACGAGGAAGGAGCTTGCCGCGCTGACGACACTGGAGGGCAACCCGGCCAATGTGACCGAGGCCCTGATGAATCGCATGGCCATGATCCACGGCACCATCGCGAAGGGAATGCACAGCGGATTCTACGGTCCGATAAACCGGGGGCAGCTCGCGGGGGCGATGGCCGCGCTTGAGCGCAATCCCAAGCGCATGGCGCAGGTCAACAAAGCGATCGACGAGGTGCTCGCCGGCCGCAATGTCCTGAGGGGTGCCACCGATCAGGGGATGGTGAGCGATCCCAACGGACGGTGGCCGGGTGGTCGCGTCTATGGACAGGATCAGGTATACAACGACTGGGGCGGCGGACCGGGCGGGCACGAGGGCGCGAGGCGCTTCCGAGAGGCTCAGCAGCGTCAGGTCGAGCAGGGCGGATCGAGTATCGCTCTGCACGGCGAGATGCTCAGGAAGCACTTCGGTCACAGGAGCCAGAGGCCCGCCAATCTGCTGAGCCACGCGCAGCGAGCGGGACTGATGGGTCAGCCAGACAGCCTGACTGGTAACGCCTCGCTCGATATCAACCTCAACGGCTTCCCGCGCGGCACGCGCACCGCCACAGAAATAAGCGGCATGTTCAAGCAGGTTCGCCTGAACCGAGGCAAGCCGATGGCGCTCGCCAGCGAGGAGTCGTGATCGCGGGTGGGTTCCTTTTCTTGTTCGGGGCCTACCTGCTGTGGACGGATTTTATATCCCCAACGCCAGACACCTAGTGTCTATTGAGTTTTCGCGGGACCGGACTTACATTGTGCCCGGGTATTGCTTCGCAGCGGGATTGCCCCGTGTGTTTTGAGCGCCCATATTTTGAAGGAAGTACAATGTTAGACAGCACCATTCCGCCAATCTTGCGGACCATTATGGACAACGCCACTAGGCCGCGTTCTGCCAAAGAGAATGAAGCCGCTCGGCTCTTTGTGCTCGGCAAGTCAACCGTTGCGGAATACTTGGCCGCGCTTGGCCCGAACAACGATAAGAGGATTGGATAATGACCATTGCCGTTCTGGACTACTTCAAGCTGAAGCCCGAGTTTTTGCCAGCGAGCCTCGCGATGCGGGGTGTGTACGTTCGGCCAAACGAATTGGAAAAGTTCGCAAACCCGAGCCAATGGGAATACGTTGGCCGCACCTATCACCCAAACCATAAGCAAGCTGCCGATGTAGAGCGGCATGGCTACTGCAATCGTTCGCTCCCCGCAGGCCGTGACTGGTCGAAGGTTGGCAAGGCTTGGTACGACCATCCGGCTTCAGTGATCGCACATGCCCGCGACAAGAAAGCGAGCAACTAACATGCGCGAAGCCATTTGGGATAAAAGCGGCGTGGTCCCGCGACAGCTCGCTTGGATTGAGGACGGAATGCTTTTTGACGCGACAACCGAAAAGCAAGTTGGCACGACGCGCGAGGGCAACCTGTACTCGCTAGATGGCAAGTTCCTAGGCGGACTTGAAATCGCCGGGCATGTTCACGCGCCTGAAAGCAAGACACCCGATGCCCTTATGAAGTTGCTCAAGGTCCCTAGCGGTGAGTGATAACCGCGTTAGGTGTGAGCACTGCACAGGCTCGGGGTCATTCGCCAATCACCCTTGCCCCCAATGCGGGGGTGAGGGCTTTCGCTTCATAGTCGAGGGCGATGCGCCGAAGCCGCGTGCTGATCGTCCAGCGCGAAGGCGACCGGCAAAAACTGATCAGTGATTGCACTAATACGCCGTGCAGCTTCGGGGGAGAGCCGCGTGCCTCACAAGCCGGGACTCGACTCCTGATGGCTCAAGGTCATTATTACTCCTATGAGAGCGACGATGATTTGGTTGGCACTTGCAGTTGCCGTCTTCGGTGTGATCGCCAATCACGCCAGAGAGGTGTATAAGGAGCGGAAGTATCGGGAGATGTTCGGCACTCTATTTTGGGCCGTTGTTCCGATTGCAATAATCAGCCTAATTTGGGTCGCAAACGAAAACCCTTTGGTCATGGCCAGAACCATCACGCTAGGATTTGTAGGTGCCGCGCTAGGAGCATTCGCACTCATCTGGTGCGGGTATCTCGTTCATGATTGGTCGGCAGTGGCTCAAACAGCGGTGCCAGTAGAACCGTCAAGCGCTCCGACCGGCAGCACTGGCGTTGACGTGAAGGGTACTGCCGCGCAAAGTAGTGGTGGCATCAGGGGCAATAAGTTTTTCATTGGGCGCATGTCTGGACCTCCGGGGTCGAAGGGTATTGTGATGGAAGGCCAAGGCATCGAGGACAATGAGTTTCACGTAAACGAAATGGACCTTGGAGCGACGCGAAAACCGAGCGATCCAAAACCACGTTAGCTTCGACCCGCGGGACGCCCCGCAGGTATCAGCCTCTGATCCGAGCGCTGAGAAGCCGCAGTGCCGACCGCGCAAAGCGAAGTTCCTCGTTGGCGGTGGCGTTGCTCACCTTATTTGCTTCCAGGTCTGCGACGATTTGAAGGATGCGATTGCGCAGTTCTGCGATTGAAGCAATCTTGCTCGCGCTCAGCCACGCATCAAGTTGATCGTCGGTCGGGGCCTTGACCATCTGCGTCCTCCCTCACAGATCGCACAGTATCATTTTGATGATTGGCAGGCTTCTCGTCGTGGCGCTAAAGGCGCTCGACCGTGTAGAACGCCGGGCCGCGCGCTGGCCGATGGCGCACAACGCGCACCCGCGCGCCTGTGGCGCGCAGCATGCGGGCAAGCTTTTCGGCGGAGGCCTTGGTCATGCCGCCAGCATGGGGTCGGCGGCACCCGCCCGCAAGGACTAAAATCCTACCGTGCACACCCGCGCGGGATGCCCCGGCTGGCGCTACAAGAGCCGCGCAGAAGGTTTTGCGGGGCAGGGCGCTTGCAGCCGCCGCAGGCCGCAAAACGGGTCCGGCGCGGCGCAGTGGCATATTAGCCCGGAATTAGCTTGGCGGTTTGCAGCCGGGAGCGACTTTGGCGCTAAATTATTGTTATATATGTGTTAAATGCTGGCGCGCCCTAGGGGATTCGAACCCCTGTTACCGCCGTGAAAGGGCGGTGTCCTAGGCCTCTAGACGAAGGGCGCAGAATTTGGGGACGTATAAAGAGCTTCCCCGCCACCGGCAAGCGAATGGGGTCGCCCGCTACCATTTCCCCGTATTGGGCATCGACTTCCATGGTTCCTGCGGCGCCAGGGCTGCGCCCTTCTGCAACAGTTCGATGGAATGCTTGTCGGGCGAGCGCACGAAGGCCATGTTGCCGTCGCGCGGCGGACGGTTGATCGTCACGCCGGCCTTCATCAGCCGATCGCAGGTGGCGTAGATGTCATCCACTTCGTAGGCGAGGTGGCCGAAATAACGCGCTTCGCCGTAGTCTTCGGTGTCCCAGTTGTAAGTGAGTTCCACCTCCGGTCCTGGCCGGCCTTTTGTCTTGCTCTGCTCGACCAGCTTTTCGTCGTCCGAACCGGCCAAGAATACCAAGGTATAGCGGTTTTTCTCGTCGACCCGGCGCCGGGTCTCCTTGAGGCCGAGTTTATTGACGTAAAAATCGAGTGCGGCGTCGAGATTGCGGACGCGCAACATGGTGTGCAGATATCGCATGGTGAAACCCTTACCAATGATGGGCGGTCGCCCGGACTTTGCGATTATACACGAATGATTACGCCCAATCTTGCAACAGCGATTTCCGAGCTAGGCGGCCTGATCGAGGACGCCGATCGGATCCTCCCCTTCACCGGGGCCGGGATTTCGACCGAATGCGGCATCCCCGATTTTCGCTCGCCGTGCGGTCTATGGATCAAGAACCAGCCGATTCCGTTCGACGTCTTCATGGCAAGCGGCGAGATGCGCGACGAGTCTTGGCGGCGGCGTTTCGTCATGGAAGAGATTTTCGCCAAGGCAAAACCGGGCCGCGGCCACCGAGCGCTTGCCAGTCTTTATCGCGCCGGCAAAGTTCCGGCGCTGCTGACTCAGAATATCGACAATCTGCATCAGGACTCCGGAATCGCAACGCAGGATATTGTCGAACTCCACGGCAATACGACCTATGCGCTCTGTCTTGAATGCGAAACCCGCTACGAGTTGTCATGGGTGAGAGAAAAATTCGACACCAGCGGGCAACATGCGCCGGATTGCAGCTGCGGCGGCCACATCAAGACCGCGACCGTGTCGTTCGGCCAGGCCATGCCGGTCGATGCGATGCGACGGGGAGAGGAACTGACCAGACATTGCGATCTGTTTCTCGCCGTCGGCTCGTCCTTGGTGGTGTGGCCGGCGGCAGGATTTCCGCCGATGGCCAAACATAACGGCGCCGCTCTTGTCATCATCAATCGAGAGCCGACCGAGTTCGACGCCTTGGCCGATCTGGTGGTTCGCGGCGACATCGGCGACGTGCTCGCACCCTTCATCGCCGGCTGATTCGCAAGGCTTTCCGCTGTGTACAGACCTGTGCGCAAGCGCATTTTGCACTTTGCGGTTGGGAGGCCGGTGTTATCTTCGATTTACAGATTCGTCGAAGCGCACTTGAAGAGGCGCCAGAAACGTGACGGGTCATGGCGTCGGACGGGGTTGAATCGAAAATGCCAGGGACAAATCTCCGGCCCGGAACGGTCCGCGAGCTCGTTGATGAAACAGGCGCCAACCTCGTCGAGCTGACGGGCGTCATCAAGTGGTTCGACGTCTCCAAAGGATTTGGCTTCATCGTTCCCGACAACGGCATGCCGGACGTGTTGCTGCACGTCACCTGCCTGCGCCGCGACGGCTTCCAGACCGCCTATGAGGGCGCTCGGGTGGTCGTGGAAGTGTCGCAGCGGGCCAAGGGCTTGCAGGCCTTCCGGGTCGTGTCGATGGATGAATCGACGGCGCTGCACCCCGCGCAGATGCCGCCGCCGCGGACCCATGTCACTGTGACGGCGACCAGCGGGCTTGAGCGCGCCCAGGTCAAGTGGTTCAATCGCTTGCGTGGCTTCGGCTTTCTGACCCGGGGCGACGGCACGCCCGATATCTTCGTGCACATGGAAACGCTTCGCCGTTACGGGCTCGCCGAGTTACGGCCGGGTCAGACCGTGCTGGTGCGTTTCGGGCCCGGGCCAAAAGGTCTGATGGCCGCCGAGGTTCACCCGGACGGTGGGCCGCTCGGCTTGGCGTCACACTGACCTTAGGCTGGTCCTCGGACCAGTTCTGGCCATACGATTTTCCCATTGCTGCTGGCGTCACGTCCGCGTAAAGGCGGGCGCATGCGTGCATTGCGGTGGACCGCTTTCATCCTTTTTGGGCTGCTGATTGCCGCCGGGCCGACCTGGGCGGCTGGTCTGCAGACTCTGGAAATCGCCAGCAAGACCGGCGTTCACCTATTTTCAGTCGAAGTTGTCGATAACGATGCGGATCGGGCGAAGGGCCTGATGTTCCGAAAGGAATTGCCCGAAGGCAAAGGCATGTTGTTCGACTTCAAGCGCGAGCAGGATGTCTCGTTCTGGATGGAGAACACCTATATCCCGCTCGACATGCTATTTATCCGCGCCGACGGGCGCATCCTGCGCATCGCCGAGAATACCGAGCCCCTATCGACACGGATGATACCGTCGGGCGGGCCGGTGCTGGCGGTGTTGGAGGTGATCGCCGGAACTGCTCACAAGCTGGGGATTGCGCCGGGAGACCGCGTCGCGTCGCCTCTTTTCAAGGCCCGTTGAACCCTCCTTGCCGGTCTTCCTTGCTGGCGCCGGGCGAAGCGTGTACCACCCCGAAATAACGAAGTATCGGAGCGTAGCGCAGTCTGGTAGCGCATCTGGTTTGGGACCAGAGGGTCGCAGGTTCAAATCCTGCCGCTCCGACCAACTACCATGTTGATCCATCATCGTTTTGCTAAATTGATTCTGACGCGATTCTGACAGCCGGTTCTTACACTGTTCCGCCGCCTGTTTCGTCCGCCGCGCGCTTGGTTCGGCGGGCCGCCGCAACGGTTGCAATCTTGGCAGAGCTGCGTCGGATGTAGCGCAGGGTCATGTCCTTCTTCGAATGTGTCAGGGCGCCTTGGATAGCGTCCAGATCGGCGCCGGCCTCTTCGGCCTCGGTCGCACCGCCGGCACGGGTGTCCATGCTCCAAACCTCGTCCGGGATGCCTGCCGCGCGAGCGATCTGCCTGAACCACCTAATATAGCTCCGGTAGCGGATAGGCAGACCGTGTTCGCCCTTGATGATGGCGCCCGCGCGTTCCTCGTGAGGGACTGCCTCCAGCAGCGGATAGAGCAGGGAATAGCTAGTCAGGTCGAATTCGGCAGCCGAACGGTATTTCGATTTCGATGTCTTCATGCGCCAGCGCCAACCGGGGATGTTCTCCCACCTGAAATATCCGGTCCATATTTCATTTCCGTATACGATTGCGTTTTTGACGTCCGCCTTGGCGGGAGCCCATTCACCGATGATGTCCTTTTGACGCAGGAGCAATTCGAACTGTGCTGCTACACCAATCGCGAGATACCGGGCGCGCTCCGGCGCTAGCGTGCCAGCTCTAACCATATCCAACGCTGTCCGCACGAAAGAGACCACCTGCGCGTAGGTCATTTCCTCGGTGCGAGCGTCCCCCTTTTCGAATTGGACGAGCTTCAACTCCTCAGCGAGCAGTTTGCACTCGGGATGCCGCAGCGCGGCAGAGAAGCGTAGAACCGTGCGGAACATTGCAACCGCGTTATGAGCGCGGTCTACACGCTCCGCCCCGTGCAGCTCGTTCGGCTTGCGCCATTCCGAATACCAATGCTCTACGTCAATCACGGTTAGATTGCGGATCAGTCGCCTGCCGACCGTTGCCTCGATGATTTTCAGGCTGTCGGTATAGCTCTTGCGGGTGTTGCGCTTGACCTTGTGGAAGCGCGAATGCGGATGTTCCTGATAGACCCGGCAGGCCGAAAATACGGTGCCGTCGTAGCGGGTAAATTTCGGGCCGCCGTCTTTCGATTGGTCAGCAATCCACGCTCGTAGACGCGCGGTATGCTCAAGGCAAAGCGCGGATAGCAGGACTTCGTCCGCGTCTGCCGGTAGCCGAATGCATTTGTCGGGGAAGCCCATGGGGTCTCGCGTTACCTGCCTTGCCATCCAATAGGGAAGGTTGTGGCGTCCGCGCTTGAGGCCGGGCGTGGTGCTGCGTTGAGCCATCGAAATTCTCCGGGCCGTCGTCGGCTGCACCAACAGGGTCATCTTTTCCAACTCCATTATGCGCGTCTAGCCACCCTTTTACAGCAGGCCAGTATCGCCCCCTGAACAAGGGGTTAGCCTTGGGAAAACCTTCGCGCTCCAGGGCCCGCAGCGCAGATCGAAAGCGGTCGCGCCCAACGCGCGGCGAAATCAGCGGGCGCAAATCCTCGTCAGATAGGAAAAGACCGGGCGGCAACTCAAACACCCGCTTGTGCTGGTGCTAATTCGTCAATGCTAAGACGCAAAGAAGAATCGCAAATCTGCGGGGTAGTTCGAAATCGGATCACTTCCGCGACAGCGGCTTTGTGACACCCAATCGCGGTGCGTTTCAGATTGCTACTGGCCGTTACAGCTTTGCCGTCAAAACCAGCGACCATGTTTCGCGGTGATCCGAACTGCCGCATATAGCGTCGTCGATCGGGCCGAGCCTTGGAATAGGACTTGAGGCAATAGCCAGCACCACGAAGGTTTGGCGACTTAGTCAGGACGAGTTGGTATTCTTCATTTTCTTTCGCCCAAGCACCGCCCGCAGCCTTCAATGCTTTGCGGATCAATTTCTCAAGGTGAGGCTCAAAGGCGATCTCGCCGTGAGCGTGAAGCACACCTTTGTCGCTTTCCTCTATTGCAAACCAGAAGGGCGTAGGAACGCCCACAGATGCCCCTAGAGTGCGCTGAAGCTGCCGAACTACTCTGCGGTGCAGCCAAGCTAGGCAGTGCTTCCGTTGGCCCCGTGCAATTGCCTCCACGCGGCTAGATAGATTCAAGTCAAATTTTCGGACGTTTCCGCCGACCCTGATCGCGACCGCGTAGAAGAGGCCTCTCACGTCGTCGTGGGTATCGCGCCACGCCTTTGGAGTCATAGGGTATGCGTTGAGAGGTAACGTGAGAGGTGAACGTGTAATAATAGGCCGACCTACTAAAGGGTATGTGGCAGCATCAACCCTCGCGAAATAGCCACAAGCCAACAAATCCGCGACAAAACTTCCGTCGCACGGCAGCCATTTACGCGGCTTCCGTGTTCCGCATTTGTCAGCAGATTTTGGGTGAAGCCTGCCGATCATGCTGCCCTCGTCTCGGCTTTATTGCCGAAGGGTACGTATATCGATCTGCCAGCCTTGCGGAATTGGCAACTAATGTAATTGCATTAGTTGCCTACGGGAAGATTTTCTAAACGTTCTATAACGCTTGCGATCATCAAGGCCGCATTAAGAAAGAAAGACGAAATTGCAATGGCTAAGCGTCAAGCGACAACAATAACATTACCAACGGAGCGGGCATCACAGTTGCGCGCCATCGCGGCGGCCCACGGCCTGTCGCTAACTGATCTTATCCGCACGTACATTGAAGGCGAGATTCGAGCAGGCGTAATCCCGGATGAAGTCCCGGGGTTTCGAGTAAGTGTCGTTAACGGGCTTATTGAATTTGAACTTCAAGGGAGAACGATCGCTTTTACAATGAAAGAAGCTAGTACTGTCGCAGATGCTTTAGAGCAGACGGATCCTGACTACGGGATAAACTTAGAAAATGGCGAGCTACAGTTACAGATTTGCCGCAGAGGACGGGGCTTGGTGATTAAATATTGCGACAGCGAAAAAATGAGACAATGGTCTCGAAAACATCTGTCGGCCTCCACTATACCGTGGACTCGTCGAGGCCTTGCGCAGTCCACCGCGCGTGATTTGGGCCGCCTTTTTCGAACCGCATTAAAGCAGCAGTCGCCGCAGTGAGTTGATGGCAACTAATGCAATTGCACTAAGTGCCACAACACGGATACGAAATTTCCCGCTAAAGCTCCATTCAGGACGAAAGTCATCATTCTTCAAATGGAGTTTTCAATATGCCGCAGTTCAACGATGTTCGCGCCCGCAGGTATGAAACGACTCTAGCTAATCTACGCGAAATGTTCGCGGAGGAGAGACAGAACTTGCGAGATCTAATAAACGATCCAGAGTGGGCTGACCATAAAGAAGGGGCGGAGACCGAAATCGCGATGTTAAATCGTGTTCAAAAAGATATTTTCCGCCTATTTTATGACAAATATTGAAATCATGGAGAGAACTTGCTCAATCAAACAGGCAGCAAATCATGCGGCGTGTTTGAAGTGTTTTCGGTTGAAATTGCTATCGCCGATGTAAAGGCAAATTACAACGGCGGAGCTTATCGCACTTGACCGGGCGAAGGTCTGCGGTAAACGCAGCGGATTCGAAAGCCAATTCACTTGCGAAAGTATGTCCGGTCAACAGCGGGCGAACGCGAGCCAGTTTTTTCCAGCCGCTTTCAAACGCTCTTTCGTCTTTAACATCAACTAGATAAATGTGCGGCACCAGCCCGGTCCACTACTCAGGGGGAGGTTCTCCACGCTAGCACTAGGCGGACTTGCGTCTATTCATTGATTAGAGCAAGATTCTTCTACTTTTTGGGCGGGGGCTATCCTTGGATAGTCACAAATGTAGCTCGGAATCGGGCGGTTGGTGCGCTCGAAATCTGGAATGTGGCGAGTCGTCATCGGGCAATGCACTTCGCATTCACAATAGTGAGTATCCTGTCTTTTTGTTGGCTGCTGTTTCACGCCTTCACAGACATCGCGAGTGTTTTGGCTGGTGAAATTAGTTGGCCAGAAAAATGCGTCGGCGTTGTTGCAGTAATTAGCTTTGCAATAAGATATTATGGTCAACACGCTTCCTCTGATATTGCCAGGATTTTGGGTTGGCTGAGCCAGATTGCGCGAACCGGCCGTATTTTGTTTTGGAAACTGTCCAAAATTTTAGGCCGTTATTTTGGGTCGTCTGAAGATATTTTACGCCGAAATACGCGACGCATAGATAATGGCGCCATTTGTGGGCCAATAGAAACCGATTTTGTAAAATCAAATCAGGGGTTGCTTCCAGC
>JABDGM010000088.1 GCA_013286045.1 Planctomycetota bacterium
TGACGATTGACGTCGAAGAGGACGGCACGGTCACCATCGCCGGCGCGGACGAAGCCTCGGTGAAAAAGGCGCTCGGTCGCGTGGAAGCGATGACCGCGAGCGTGCAGGTTGGCCGGATTTACGAAGGCACGGTGACAAGCGTGAAGGACTTCGGCGCGTTTGTCGAGATTCTGCCCGGCAAAGACGGGTTGTGCCACATCAGCGAGCTCGCGGACGACTATGTGTCGAGCGTCGGCGACGTGTGCCGCGTGGGCGACACGATGATGGTCAAGGTGATCGCCGTCGACGAGCAGGATCGCGTCAAGCTGAGCCGCAAAGCGGCGATGCGGGAGATGGCGAGCGCTGAATCGAATGGTGATGGGGAAGCGTAAGCTTTCTTGCAACCACGAAAAAACACGAAACGCCTGGCGGCGGTTGCTGCCAGGCGTTTTTTCGTGGATTCGCGTCGGTTATCATTGGGTCTATGGCAGCTCAGCCCGAGTTACAGCCGACGATGGATGATTCCGCCGCCACGGTGAAGCGGTTGATGGATCAGTACACCGAGATCGCGCGGCTCGCCGGGGGACTCGCGCACGAGATTAAGAACCCGCTGTCGACGATTCGCCTGAATATGGAGCTGTTGGCGGAGGATTTGGGCGAGTCGGAATCGCCGGCGGCGAGGAGATCGATCAAGCGGATCGACGTGGTGCGCCGCGAATGCCAGCGGCTGCAATCGCTGCTTGATGATTTTCTGAATTTCGCCAAGACGCGCAGGCTGCACTTATTGCCCACTGATTTGAATCGCCAGATTGAGGACGTGCTCGAATTCTTCGCGCCGGAAGCCAAGGTTGCGGGAGTCGAGATTGTGCGGTATCTCGATCCCGACTTGCCGCGGGTGCTGTTGGATCGAGAAACGTTTCGGCAGGCACTGTTGAATTTGATCATCAATGCCAAACAGGCGATGCCGGAAGGCGGGCAACTTGTGTTGCGAACTGCGGCTGAGCGGAACATGGTCGTGGTGTACCTGATCGATACGGGAATGGGGATGGACGAACGGACCGCGCTGCGAATGTTCGAGCCTTTCTATACGACGAAGCCGGGTGGATCCGGACTCGGCCTACCGACGACGCAAAAAATTGTGGAAGCCCACGGCGGAAGGATTGGCGTGCAAAGCGAGGTGGGCCGTGGGACGCAAATCACGATCGAGTTGCCGGTGCCGCCGCGGCTGGCGGGGGAATAGGCGTGTTTCGAGGCGCGGGGTCGCCCCCTTTCGAGTGCGGAAGCGGGGGCGTATCATCGGTTCATGCCTCCAAAAGCTTCGACTACTGCGAGTGCCGGACCGCCGATTCAGGTGCTGGTCGTTGATAACGACTTGGCACATGCCGAGACCATGGCGGATAGTTTGCGCAGCATAGGCTTCGAGTGCACGGTAGCGGGGAGCGGCAAAGAAGCGATCTCGCTCTTGGAATCGAGCACGTTCGAGATCGTGATCACCGATTTGCAGATGCCGGACGTCGGCGGGCTGGAGGTGCTTGCCAAGAGCCGCGAGTTGCAACCGGATGCGGAAGTGATTTTAGTTACGGGGCACGGGACGATCGAGTCGGCGGTCGAGGCGATGCAGCGGGGAGCTTTCAATTATTTGCTGAAGCCACTGGATTTGAAGCAGCTGCGAGCGGTGGTTGAAAACGCGGGGCGAAGCCAGTATTTGCGGCGCGCGAACGCGGAGCTGCATCGGCGGCTGGATGAGCGGTTTGGCTTCGAAGGCGTGATCGGCAACAGCCCGCAGATGCACGATGTGATCACGCGGCTGCAGCGGATCGCGCCGACAGATGCGACGGTACTGATTCAAGGTGACACGGGCACGGGCAAGGAACTGGTGGCGAAGGCGATCCACCAGAACAGCCCGCGGAAGAAGCGGCCGTTCGTGCCGCTCAATTGTGCGGCGCTAAGCGAGCATATTCTGGAAAGCGAATTGTTTGGGCATATTCGTGGGGCGTTTACGGACGCTTCCAATGATCGACAGGGCAAGTTCGAGTATGCGGATGGCGGGACGCTGTTTCTGGATGAAGTCGGCGACATGCCGATTCCGACGCAGATTAAATTGCTGCGCGTGCTGGAAAGCGGTGAGATTACGCGCGTGGGATCGAATGAGCCGGTGAAGGTGAATGTGCGAATCTTGTCGGCAACCAATCGGGATTTGGAGAAGGCAATTGCCTCGGGTTCGTTTCGCGAGGATTTGTACCATCGGTTGAAGGTGGTAACGATCGTGTTGCCGCGGCTTGCGGATCGGCGCGAGGATATTCCGCTGCTCGTGGATTACTTCGTCAAGGAGCATTCGAAGCGGCATCAGAAAACGATTCGTGGCATTTCGACGGCGGCGCGGCGCCGGTTGCTCGCCTTCGATTGGCCGGGGAATGTGCGGCAACTGCGGAATGTCATCGAAAGCATGGTGGTCGTCGACATTGATGAGGTGCTGGACCTAGACGATCTGCCGTCGGAACTTGCGCCGCCGGTCGGCGAAGAGGCGACGGATGGCGTTGTGAACGCTGGCGACGGTCTACATCAGCTGGTCGGGAAATCGATGAACGAGATTGAAGCGATGTTCATTGGCGAGACGCTTAAGGTGACGGCCGGCAATCGCGAGGAAGCGGCGAGCATGCTGGGCATCGGCGAACGGACGCTGTATCGGAAGATTAAGGAATACGGGCTTTCATAAGATTTCGCGCAGTGTTCGGAAAAGAATAACTTCTATATTCTTTGCGCCTTTGCGAGATCTTTTGAATTTGAATCAGGATGATTTTCGCTATGCCGACCATTCAGCAACTATCGCCGAGCGTGGTGAATAAGATTGCGGCGGGGGAGGTGATTGAGCGGCCGGCGAGCGTGCTAAAGGAGCTGCTCGAGAACTCGGTAGATGCCGGGGCGACACGGATTGATGTGACGCTCGAAAAGGGCGGCAGCGATGTCATTCGCGTGGCGGATAACGGGTGCGGCATCGCCGTTGAGGAGTTGCCGTTGGCGGTGGCGAGCCATGCGACAAGCAAGATTCGGTCGGCGGATGATTTGTTCTCGGTGATGACGCTCGGGTTTCGGGGCGAGGCGCTGGCTTCAATTGCGGAAGTGAGCCGGCTCGTGATTCGCAGCCGTACGGCGGACGCGGAGAGCGGCGCGGAGCTTGAGATTGTAGGCGGCGCGGCGAGCCCGGTTCAACCAATTGGCTGCCCGGTCGGGACGACGATCGAGGTCCGCAATCTGTTTTTCAATACGCCGGTGCGGCATAAGTTTATGCGGTCACCGCAGACGGAGATGGGGCATTCGATCGAGGCAGTCACGCGGTTGGCCCTCGCGCATCCGCATATTCATTTCACGCTGTCTCACAATAGTCGGACGATCCACGACTTGCCGCCAGTGGCAACCATTCGCGGTAGGATCGCGGCGTTTTTTGGCGATGAGTTGGCGGATGATTTGATCGAAGTCGCGAGCGATAGCGATGGAGTGACGTTAAGCGGGTTTGTTGCGAACCCGATGCATAGCCGGGCGACGGGGCGGATGCAGTATTTGTTTCTCAATGGGCGGGCGATTCGAGATCGCGCGCTGCAGCATGCATTGGGCGAAGCGTATCGAGGATTGTTGCTTACGGGACGGCAGCCGATTTGTTTTTTGCGGCTGGAGATGCCGGCGGACCTGGTCGATGTGAATGTCCACCCGACGAAGCAAGAAGTGCGTTTCCAAGATTCGGGTCGGCTGTACAGTTTGCTGTTGGGGACATTGCGGACCAAGTTTTTGTCGACCGATTTGCAAGCGCGCGGTGCAACTCCGGCGGCGATGGGGCCGAATCGATTTCAAACAGATGAAGCTGCGTCGGGCGCGAGCGAGCTCGTCAGTTGGGCGAAGGAGCAATTGGGGCGGCAGACTGCAGAACAGCTACGAGCGCCTATCGAAACAAATGATACTCGCCGGAGTATATCGCCGTGGCAGGCGACAGGTCGCGAACCTTTGAGCCTACATCGGATCGATGGGCCAGCTGCGTTACCATTCGAAATGGGACGGCCGGTTGGCGGATTTGATATCGGGCAGAATACGGAGACGGCGCCGCGGGAAGCTATGAGTGAGGATCGGGGACGGGAACGCCCCGGCTCGCTCGAATCGCAGAACGCGTTGCAGGTGCATAATCGCTATTTGGTCGTGGAAACGGACGCGGGGATTGAAGTCATCGATCAACACGCGCTGCATGAGCGGATTTTGTACGAGCAGATTCGGGAGAAAGTGCTCGCGGGCGGACTGGAATCGCAGAAGCTGTTGGTGCCGGAGCCAGTCGATTTGACCGCGACCGAGGCCGCCATCGCTCTGGAGCACGCGAACGTTTTGGCCCAACTCGGTGTCGAGATTCAGCCGTTCGGTGGTGAGACGGTTTTGGTTTCGAGTTATCCGGCGATGCTTTCCAATTTGAGCCCGGCGGAAGTGTTGCGGGACCTCGTTGAAAAGCTGCTCGCGGGCGGGCGGCAGCCGGAGGCCCGGGATTTGGTCGATGAGCTGTTGCACATGATCGCTTGCAAGGCGGCGGTGAAGTTTGGTGACCGGCTTACGACGGAGGAAGTCGACTCGCTACTGTCGCAGCGGCATTTGGCTCAGGACCAACATCACTGCCCGCACGGCCGACCCACCGCACTCGTTTTTACGCGGGAAGACCTGGATCGGCAGTTTAAGCGGATTTGATGGAAATTGGCCGGTAGGTCACAATGGAAGGGCGGCACATGCCAAATTCGGATTGCGGATTTCGGAATGCGGATTAAATTTGCGGGCGTTTCGTTTCCGCCAGCAGATTTCACTTTTTCTCGCCCCTGATCACCGACCTCTCCATCCCTCCTCATGATTTGCGTAAGTATTGGTCGCAGCCGACATAAGCACATGCTGGCCGAGCATGCGCACCTGGTGGAGCAGGGGGCGGAGCTGGTCGAGCTGCGTCTGGATTACATCAGCTCCCGAGTGAACATTCAGCGATTGCTCAAGGATCGGCCGTGTGCCACGGTCATCACGGTTCGCCGCGAACAGGATGGCGGCAAGTTCACGGGCAGCGAAGACGCCCGGTTGATGATGCTTCGCGAAGCGATCGCGAACGGGGTTGAGTACGTCGACCTGGAGGACGACATTGCTGGCAAGATTCCGCGATTCGGGAAGACGAAGCGGATTATCAGTTATCACAACTTCCGCAACACGCCAGACAATTTGCGGGAAGTGCACGACCGGATGAAGGCCCTCGATGCGGACATCGTGAAGATCGCCACGATGGCGAATCAACCGCACGATGATTTGCGCGTGCTAGAGATGATGCAGGAGAGTGATTGTCCGACGATCGGGATGTGCATGGGCGATATCGGCACGCCGTCGCGGATTTTGGGTCCGAAGTTCGGCGCCCCATTTACTTACGCCACGTTCCATCACGAGCGCGCACTCGCGCCCGGGCAGCTGAGCTATGACCAAATGGTCAACGTGTTTCGGCACAACAATATCAACTCGAAATCGGCGGTCTACGGCGTGGTTGCGGACCCGGTCGGTCATAGTTTGAGCCCGCAGATTCACAACGCAGCGTTCGGCGCGGCGGGCATTGATGCGGTCTACGTGCCGTTTCGTGTTCCGTTTGACGTACTGGGGCAATTCGTCGAGGACGTGCCGAGGCTCGGCATCAAAGGGCTGAGCGTTACGATTCCGCACAAGGAAGCGATCTCGAAGTTTTTGACAAAGGTCGATCCGGCGGTGAAGGGGATCGGCGCCGTGAACACGGTGCTCTTCAAAGGCGAAGAGGTGCTGGGCTATAACACCGACTACAAGGCGGCGATGGATTGCTTGGAGCACGCGCTGGGCGGCGCAGTGCTACCGGGGCAGACAAGCCCGCTGCAAGATAAAAAGGTTTTAGTTTTGGGGGCTGGCGGGGTTTCTCGGGCGGTGATGTACGGGCTGCAACGGCGTGGCGCCAAGGTTACGATCGCAAGCCGAACGAAGCAGCGAGCGCAATACCTGGCGGATACGTTCGGTGGGAAATGCATCGAATGGGCGGCGCGACATGTACCGGCGGATATCATCGTTAATTGCACACCGGTGGGCATGCACCCGAATGTCGACGAATCGCCGTTTAACAAATCGAACCTCAAGCCAACAATGGTCGTGTTCGACACGGTCTACAATCCGGAGTCGACCTTGTTGCTCAAAGAAGCTCGCTCGCACGGATGCCGTGTTGTGACGGGAGTTGAGATGTTCATTCGGCAGGCTGCGTTGCAGTTTCTGCTGTTCACGGGGCAGGAGGCATCCGAACCGTTGATGCGGGAGACGCTGAAGCGGGCGATTGGGCCGGTGAAGTATTAATCGAAGTTGGAAGTAGGAGGGGAAGGATGCTTCCGCGGCGGTATGGCTCACGGCAATGATTCGCCTGTTTTTCTGATTGGGTACCGCGGGACCGGGAAGTCGACCGTGGCGCGCGAGCTGGCGGCAAAGCTGGAGTTCGACGCGGCGGATTCGGACGTCGTGGTGGAAAACGAGGCAGGCAAAACTCTAGCTCAAATTTTTGCTGAGGATGGCGAGCCAGCGTTTCGTGAGTTGGAAGCCCGGGCGGTGACGGCGCTCAGCGGCAAGCGTCGGATGGTGGTTTCGCTTGGGGGCGGGGCGGTTTTGCGTGAGTCGAATCTAGAAGTGATTCGTCGGGCGGGGCCGGTCGTTTGGTTGACGGCGAGTGTCGACACGATTTTGGATCGCGTGAATCGAGATGAAACGACGGCTCATCGGCGGCCGAATTTGACTGTGGCCGGCGGGCGGGCGGAAATTGAAGAGTTGTTGGCGGTGAGGACGCCGCTGTATCGCGAATGTGCTACGCTTACCGTGGATACCGAGGGTAAGACCGCGGCCGAAATCGCGGATGAGATTGTCGCCCGCTTGTGAGCGCGCGACGCACTGCATGGATGGATCAATGCTGCTGTTCGCCATTCGGCTGATTCTTGTTTTTCTGGGCGGCGCGTGTCTCGGTTCGATTGCGAACTGGGCGATCTACACATTTGCGTGGAACTCGCGGCCGATTTCGCCGTGGGGGCGGGTGCCAGAAGGCATGCCGCCGCGAAGCGGGCGCGATCGGGTGCCAATAGTGGGGTGGTTTCTGCTAAACCGCGAAGCGGCGGTTTTTGGGCCGCGGTATTGGTGGCGGCCTTTGTTGCTTGAAATTGGGACGGGGGTTGCGCTCGCGGCGTTGTATTGGTGGGAAGCTGTACGGCTGGGGTTGATCCAGGGGCAGTTGGGGAGCGCGCTCGTCGTGCCGCCGACGGGAGCGATTCATTGGCAGTTTTTTGGGCATGCGATTTTGTTGGGATTGATGCTGGCGGCGTCATTCATCGATATCGATGAGAAGATCATTCCTGATGCGATCACCGTGCCGGGCACGTTGTTGGGGCTGCTGCTGGCGACGCTCGTGCCGATCTCGTTACTGCCGAATGTGATGGAGCGCCGCGCGCCGCTCGATGAAGTGCCGTCCGTTGGATTATTGCTTCGCAGCGGTGGGCCAGCACTCGGGCCGAATGGCGACAAATTGTGGATGGAGCCGGCGACGGCGGTTGCTCCGGCAGACTGGCCGCCGAATTGGGGAACGCCGCGGACGTGGCCAGCGCTGGCAGTCGGCGTCGGTTGTTACTGGCTGTGGTGCTTTGCGCTCGCGCCGCGAATTTGGCGAGGGAGTCGTGGGCCGTGGTTTGCGCTGCAGTTAATTGGTGTGCGTCTGAAGCGCGAATTCTCGCGGCCGCCGATGCGGTTGCTCGTGGTATCAGGCACGGTATTCATCGTCTGTGTGTGGCGGTTCGACCCGCTGAACCCGACCCTCAATCCGACGAGCACCGATCCCATCAGCCCCAACGGCCAGTACCGTATTCCGACGTCGAACCCATTCCAAGCCCCCGGTCAGGTTCCTGAGATCTATGCCTACGGCTTCCGCAATCCGTATCGCTTCTCGTTCGACTCAGCCAACGGCGATTTGATCGTCGGCGACGTCGGGCAGAACACCGTCGAAGAAATCGACCGCGTCGTTAAGGGCGGCAACTACGGCTGGAACACGAAAGAAGGGACATTCACCTTCAATTCAACCACCGGCACCGTGATTGCTAATAGCCCGGGCGTCCCGGCCGGCTTGATCGATCCCATTAGCGGTCCGCTAGGAACGCTCGAGTACGATCACCAAGATGGTATCTCGATCACGGGCGGATTTGTTTACCACGGAACGGGAATACCTGCGCTGGACGGCAAGTATGTGTTCGGTGACCTCGCACTCACGCCGGCCCCGGTGCGGATCGACGGCCGCCTGTTCTATGCTGACCTGCAAACAGGCCAGATCAGCGAGTTCCAGTTGCCGCAATTCTCAAACGGCAAATTGCCGGATCAGCTCACGGTCCACGGCTTCGGGTTAGGCGGCGACGGCGAGCTTTACGCCATGGTCACCAACACCGCTGCGAATGGCACGGGCGGCATCGTGTATAAGCTGGTATCGTTCGTCCCGGAGCCGACCTCCGGCGCGTTGCTGTCGTTCGGCATCCTGTTGCTTAACAGCAAGAGACGTCGCAGAAAATAAGCCGCGGGGCGTTAGCCCCCGGCTGTCTTGGCGGTGCAAGGGTCCGGCGCGATCCAACTACGTTGAGTGAACCTGATATTCAGGGTCGCGCCGACCCACCGCCAATTGATCGACGCCGCGAAAATCTTGTTCGCTTAGACGCGCGATGGTTCGATATGCACAAGCGCGTCCATCACATTGTGATTGGACTCCATCAGCGCGTCTTTCACGCGGTGAGCGATCGTATGGCCGTCGCGGACCGTCATTTCCGCCGGTACTTCGACGTGGATATCCACCCACAAGCCAAGGCCGCTTCTCCGCACGCGGCACAGATCGATTCCCGTAACCCCCTCTACGCCGGCGGCAATGTGGCGAATGTCGTCGACCACGGCCGCGGGCGGCGAAATATCTAGAATCTCCCGCCAAGACGTTCGCAGCAGCAGCCCGCCGTTGAACGCAATCACGGCCGCCGCAAATAATGCGGCCCAGTCGTCCGCGCTCTCGTACCCTTTGCCAGCCACGAGCGCGATGGAAATTCCGATGAGCGCCGCGAGCGACGTCAGTGAATCGCTACGATGATGCCAGGCGTCAGTCCGCATTGCATTGCTGTCGATCGTTTTGCTGGTCCGCAACAAATACCGATAGAGCAACTCTTTGATGACGATGACTACGATCAGCACCACCAGTGTGAACGGCGCTGGGGCATGGTGCGGTATCCGAATTTCGCGCACGCTTTGAATCGCGATGCCAATCGCCGTCGCCAAGAGCGAAGCGGCGATTACGAGTGCTGCTACCGGCTCGATCTTGCCGTAACCGTACGGATAGCGCTCGTCCGGCGGTTGAACTGCTATTTTGAGGCTGCCGGCAACGACCAGGCCGCTCACCACGTCCAGCATCGACTCGACACCATCCGCGAGCAAAGCGTACGAGTTGCCGAGTATGCCAGAAACGATTTTGACGGCTCCGAGCAGGACGCTGATGAAGACGCCGCCCAAACTTGCCCGAATTCCCGTGGCAGCCGATTGATCAAGCTTCGAGCGAACGGCGTCGGTTTGATGGAGAAGCTGCGGCATGGGTCAACGCTTAACGAACCGACGAACTCAGTGACCCTTCGTCCGCTACTCTTCTTCGACTTTTACTTTCGCCTTGGCGATGATTTGCTGCTGCACGTTCGGCGGCACCACATCGTATCGCGAGAATTCCATTGTATAGCTGCCCTGCCCGCCCGTCATCGACGACAGCGTACGAGCGTAAGTCATCACCTCCGCTAGCGGACAAGTCGCCTCGACCGTGGTCATGCCGCCGCCTGCGGAATCCATGCCTACCATTTGCCCGCGCCGGCCCGAAAGATCGCTCGAAATATCACCCACCTTGTCGACCGGCACCGTGATCGCAAGCTTCACGATCGGTTCCAGCAAGCTCGGCCGCGATTCTCGAAACACGTTCGCAAACGCCTGGCGCGCCGCAATTCGAAATGCCGTTTCATTCGAATCGACCGGGTGATCTTTCCCGAAGTGAACCTCGGCGCAAATGTTCTGAACCGGGTAACCAGCAACCACGCCCGAGGCGATCTTCTCCAAAAACCCTTTTTCAATCGCCGGCAGGAAGTTGCCTGGAATCGTACCCCCCACCACCGTATCGACAAACAAAAAATTGTTCTTCGGATGATGATGCATGTTCTTCAAATGTGGAAACCGTTCCTTGGTCGCGAAATTCTCGGGCTTGGTGCCGTCGGGAAACGGATACATTCGCAGGTGCACTTCTCCAAACTGGCCCGAGCCGCCCGATTGCTTTTTATGGCGATAAGCGCCATCGCCGTTCGTCTGAATCGTCTCTCGGTAAGGAATCTTCGGCTCGTGCGACTCGACTTCGACCTTATCGCGCCGCTTTAGCCGCTCTCGCAGCAATTGCAAGTGAAGCTCGCTCATTCCCGTGAGCACCATCTCCTTGGTTTCTTGATCGTGATCCAAATGCACTGTGCGGTCTTCCTCGGTGATTTTGTGCAGCGCGCCCGATAGCTTCGTCTCATCTCCCCGCGTCTTTGGTGCCACAGCTAACCCAACCATCGGCGTTGGGAATTTGATCGCCTGCAGCTCGACGTCGCCTAGCGACGTGCCCGTATGCAAATCTTCTGTCTTGGCGACTGCGACGATTTCTCCAGCTGCCCCCTGCTCGATCGGCTCCGTCTTTCCACCCTGTACAGAAAGCAGCGGTCCAATTTTGACTCCTTTCCGCGCCATGGTCGCATGCACGGTACTGTCTTTCTTGAGTGTGCCAGCGAAAATTCGAATGAAGCTCAGTCGTTGCACGAATGGGTCGATCCGTGTCTTAAACACCTGGGCGGCAAGTGGCGCTGTTGGGTCGCATTTCAACGTGATTTCATCGCCATCTTTCTTCGCCTCACGCGAAATCGCCGTCGGCGGAAGTGCCGCTAGCGCCAACACGCTAAGCAGCTCGTCGATCCCCACTCCCGTCTTGGTTGCCACGCACACGATGGGCGTCAGAGTGCCCTGCTTCACCGCCTCGCCGCATAGCCGCTCCACATCGGCTTTCGAAGGTAGTTCGCCCTCGAGGTATTTCTCCATAACCGCTTCATCGGTTTCCACAATCGTTTCGAGCGCTTGCTCGTTGAGCGACGTCGGGTCGATCAGCGCTCCCGTCGTGTCTTTCGGCACATCCAGCGTACTGATGACGCCCTTCAAATCGTGCCCATGCCCGATCGGCACGTTGAACAGCACGCATTGGTGACCGAAAACTTCGCGAATGGAATCGATCAATCCAGGAAAGTTGACGTTCTCGGTATCAAGTTTCGTGATGCACAAAATGCGGCCTAGTCCTGCATCGCCCGCTTCCTGCCACACCCGACGGGTGTTCACCTTGATACCCGCGTGGGCATCGATCGTAATCAGCGCGGTTTCCACGGCGCTGAGCGCCCCAATGGTCTGACCAATGAGATCTGGATACCCAGGCGTATCGATAAGGTTAAATCGTTTGCCCGCATGATCGAAATGCACGACCGCGGCTTCTATCGAGTGTTTGTGGTGCTTCTCCTCTTCGTCGAAGTCGCAAATGCTCGTGCCGTTGTCCACGCTTGGTTGGCCGCTCACGGCGCCAGTTTTCACCAACAAATGGTCCACCAGCGTTGTCTTGCCAGAAGACCCATGCCCGCAGACCGCGATGTTGCGAAAATCCTCGACGTTTCTGGCCATGACCGCTCCTACCACAAACGGTGTGCTGCTTTCGGTTCCACCTTAAAACATAAACCGCCAACGCTGTTCACCGCGGCCGCAGTTTCCGCCGGGGCGGATCGCAGCGCGTCGTGAGCAACCTTGGCGGCTCGAAACATTTCGTTAATGTGCTTTGCTAACTACTTCGCCCGCGGCGACGCGAATTGCGTCTTCCAGCGAAAGCGTCCCCTCGTAAAGCGCCCGTCCAATCACACACCCTGCCAACCCAGCCGCGGCCAACCTCGCCACGTCATCCAGCGTCGTTACTCCGCCCGATGCCACGATCGGCACGTCTACCGCCGCTTGCATCTCGGCCATCGCCGAAATATTCGGCCCGCGCATCATGCCGTCGGTCGCGATATCGGTGTAGATAATCGCTGCCAACGGTTCGTTGGCGAATTGCCGCGCCAAATCGATCGCCGTCACGTCGCTCGTATTAAGCCAACCGTCCGTTGCCGCGCGGCCATCGCGAGCGTCAATTCCGAGCACCAGTTTCTTGGGATATTTCCGGCACGCCGTGCGGAACCATTCGGGATCCGTGAGCGCCGAGGTACCGATCACGAGCCGCTTCAAACCGAAGTCGAAGATTTCCTCGACCGATTGTTCGTCGCGAATGCCGCCCCCAAGCTCGCATTCCATCTCGTCGCCGACCGCAGCCAAAATCTCTTGGACGCTGGGAAGATTGACCGGCAGCCCCTCCCGGGCACCCTCCAGGTCGACAATATGCAGATGCCGCGCCCCGCGCTCGACGAACTGCCGGGCAACAACGGCCGGTTCCTGAGCGAACACGGTTTCTTGCTGGTAGTCGCCCTGCCGCAGCCGGACGCACTTGCCACCCCGCAGATCGATCGCCGGCCACACTTGCATGGGGATAGGTTCCGGAAAAGGTGCCGCAGATGCCGCCAAATTGGCCCTGGCGCGGAACTAAAAATATCGCACAGGCACGGGGCAATATCAAGTACCTGCGGGGCCAGCCGATCCTCGCAAGTGCCCGCCCCTCAGCCAAGTTCGGCGAAGTTTTTGAGCACCCGTAAGCCGGCAGCCTGGCTCTTTTCCGGATGGAACTGCACGGCGAAAAGCTGATCGCGCCAAATGCTCGAACAGAACGGACCTGGATACTCGGTCTCCGTCGCGATTACGCTGCCATCGCGTGGCGTCACGTAATACGAGTGGACAAAGTAGAAGTGTGCGCCGTCCTCGACTCCCTCAAAAATCGGCGGCCGCCGCTGAAACCGCACCTGGTTCCAACCCATGTGCGGCACCTTAAATTCCGCCGGCACCTTGAATCGCACCACTTCTCCCGGGATGACGCCCAATCCTTCGTACTCGCCGTCCTCGTAGCTCTTGTCGAACAGCATCTGCAGCCCCAGGCAAATGCCCAGAAACGGCTTGCCGCTCCCAATTGCCGCCCGAATCGGCTCAACGAGTTTTCGCTCGCGCAACGCCGCGATGGCATCGCGAAAAGCCCCGACACCCGGCAACACAACTTTCGAGGCCTTCGCCACCACCGCTGGGTCGCTAGTAATCGTCGCCGAATGTCCCACCCGCTCGAACGCCTTCTGCACGCTCCGCAGATTCCCCATCTCGTAGTCAACAATCGCAATCATTGGGAAATCCAAAAATCCAGCGTAAATAAACGAGCATTTGGCGGGCTCGCTCGACGTGGCGGCCAACGTAGGGCAAGACTAGCCCTCGTCGAACAAAGTTCGCGCAACCGCGATTCTACCCAAGAATCCCCGCCGCGTCAGCCGACCTAACGCCGCATCGTTTCCGGATAGATCACGATTTCCACGCGCCGATTGCGGGCCCGCCCCGCCTCGGTACCGTTGGAAACCACCGGATGACTGCCGCCATGACCGACGACAAAGAGTTGCCGCGTCGGCATCCCGCCCGTGCGCGTGAGTCCGTCATAGACCGCCATCGCCTGTGCAACAGACAGATGCTGGTCGGTCGGATACTGCGGCGAGGCCGGCGGGCTCCCATCCGTGTGCCCCTCGACGCCAATCAACTGCTGCGGGTAGTTCTGCGTCAGATCCGCCGCAATCGTTTTCAGAAGCGCGTCCGCGCCCGGCTTCAGCTGCGCCGTTCCATAATTAAAAAGCTGATCGTCCGGCAATTCGATCCGCACTACGTCACCGTCCTGCCGCACATTAATGCCCGGCATGTTCGTGACCGTCAGACTGCGAAGCAGCGTGTTGTTGGCATGAATCTCTGCCTGGCTCCGCGTTTGAATGCTGGCCGCCATCGCCGTCGTGCGGCCGCGCAGTTGATCGTTATCCGTCTGCATCGCGACGAGCCGATCGGTCGTGTCCTTCAACTGCGACTGCGTCGCCCGCACTTGCTCTTCGAGAATTTGTGATTGCTGCTTCGTCTGAGCGAGCATCGACTGCAATTCCTGATTGTCGTGATCGAGCGCCGCCGCTCGCTGCTGATACTGTTGCGTCTGTTGCGCCATCGCCGTCTGTTGTTGTGGCGAAAGCGTCACCGGCGCGGCGGCCGTTGCCCCGTAAGGCGACGCCGAATACTGTTGCTGATTACATCCAGCCAACATCAGCGCGCCGAAGACGAGCGCGATCGCAATTCGATTCGAAAATGCGTTGGCAGATGGCACGGCCACGGAATCCTGTCGCGGCAAACGGGTGGAAAGAAGAGCGGCGAAGAGTACCAACTGGTAGCACGCCCGACAACCCCGCTACCCCCAGCCCTGCTATCGCCGCCTCGCCGCCAAAACCAATTCCATCGCTTGCGGTTTAGCTAGCAGTCACGCATTTTGCCGTGGGATAAACCCCATAAAACCGCCGAATGTAATTCCGATGCCAGCGCTGCGGCTTGTGCGGTTCCCACCCAAACCGTGCCATCAGCCGCTCCGAAAGCCGCATGTTCGCCGCATCGCAAACGATTGCGTCCGTCCGTTTGATCTCCGCAATGGCATCGAGCGCCGTGAGAGCCGCGCAAATCGTCCGATAGCTGGTCCCGGCGGTCGATACGATGTACTTCAGCGCCAAATAATTCGAGGCGCTGCGCGGCTGATTGAAATACAACAGGCAGCGATCTGCGTCACCTCGCGCGTGGTAACGCGTCCCCTGCGGCCACGCTTCGGGCAACGATACAAGTTTCGGCCAGACTCTTAAATGAACGGCTCGCAGTTCGCCCGCCACGACTTCAATGACGCCGTGCCGCCGCGCGCGCAACGCGTCGCGTCCGCTCTCGAGATCGCACACCGTTTCACACAGCCAGCTCATTGCCGAACTCCTCGGCAAGTATAGCTTGCTAGCCGAAGGCCGCGTCGCCGAAGAAAAATCGCTTAATTGCCGCCCACAACGCGAGCAGCAGCCCCAACAACACCAGGCAAACGATAAGTGCCGTGGGCACGAGCAATCCGGCTCCAAATAACGGCCGGCCCCATTCCCAAAGTGGCGCCCATTTGACGACCACCAGCGCCGCGCCCAAGCACAGAAACGGGC
>JABDGM010000089.1 GCA_013286045.1 Planctomycetota bacterium
TGCTGGCGGATTGGCGGTCCTGCTGGGCGTGGGGACGGGCGACGGGATCGCCGAAGTGAATTGGTTGGCGGACAAGATCATCGGCTTGCGAATCTTTGAGGACGCGGACGGCAAGATGAATCGTTCGCTCGCCGAGGTGGGCGGGGCGATGCTGGTCGTGAGTCAGTTCACGCTGTATGGCGATGCGCGGCGTGGACGGCGGCCGAGCTTCACGGGCGCGGCGCCGCCCGAAGTCGCGGAGCAGCTTTATTTGGAATTCGTGGCGAAAGTGCAAAGCGCCGGCGTGACCGTGGCCACCGGGAAATTTCGCGAGCACATGCTGGTATCGCTCGTGAACGAAGGGCCGGTGACGTTGTGGATTGATACGGCGGAGATGTGAGGAGGTGCGTCGGCGCTTATTGAGGGTAGGGACCGCCGGCGCGCTGAGCTGTGTCGTAGCCGTTGCCGAAGTTGCCGTATGAGTTTTGAGGAGCGGCGTTCAGATCCGTGGGGCCCGGCCAACCGGTCGGCGGATTGTTCATCGGCCCTCCGCCGTTGTATTGCTGTGGCCCCGTTGCATATTGCGGCGAGTTGGTGCTGAACGGTTGCTGCTGCGGACCGGGATTCTGGGACCAGCCGTTCGTATTCACGGGGCTGGCGGTGGGGCCTTGCCCAGAGCCATTGAAGATATTGACGGCGGCGCGCGCTAGATCGGCGCCGGTTTGCGGTATTCCATTCGGCGCCGCGGTCTGCACAGTATTTCGCAGGGTTGTGATTTGTTGCGCGAGTTGTGGATTGTAGGCGGAGATCTTCTGCATGACGGATGGTTCGCCGAGGATCGTCATGCCGACGAGTGCCAGCTTCGAATAGGCGGCGGTATTGGCCCAGTGGTTGTCGCCCCAGAGTTTCATCGCAGTGCCGAATGACTTCTTCATCCGCCAGCGGCCGCTCGCGAACTCGATCGAGTAGATCTCGTCGAGAACCAAGTGCGAGAGGTAACCGATCATGACGCCGCCGGCTTTAAAGCCGCTGTAGACGGCTTGCGAGCCGCCGCACAGCAAATAGGCGAGGCCGCCGCATATGAACATCGCGGGGATACTGTGAAACATGCCGCGGTGCTTCGTGAATCGGCGGATCATTCCACCGATGCCGAACCGCACGACCAGGTACAGGCAAACGGATGTCAGCGCCATTGCGTCGAAGCCCATGCCGAGCGATTCGAAGCGGTTGACCATCAGTACGGGGATTGTCGCGGCGGCGAAAGACATCACTTCGCGGAGCGGCACGCCGAGGTCGCTATCGAGATCGGGCAACATGCCGGCGAAACCGCACAGCGCGCCGGAAACTACCGCCGAGTTGGCTGGGACACCGTGCGCGGTGAGCAAGCCGGCATAGCCGCAGCCAAGCGCGGTACTCGTGCCGACATGCGTACGGAATCCGGCCATGGGATTTTTGACTTTCGAGTCGTTTCGCTGTAACTTCGGCGTCTGCCGGAGACGGTTTGTGGACGTGAATTTGCGCCGTAGCTATGACAGAATTCGACGCGGAAGGCAACAGAACCAGGAGTGCTATCAGCCCTCGGACTGATCTTCCGCCGAATGCTGGCACGACGATATAGTCGTCGCCCTAGCCTGGAACCGACGCGTTAGAATGCGGTCAACGATCCTCGGCTGATTTTTGCAGTTTACACCCCTGCCCATTTGCAACATGCAAACGTACGACGTGATCATGATCTTGGTGCTCGTGGGCACCACGGTCATCGGCTTTTGGAAAGGCATGGCCTGGCAGTTGGCGTCGCTGGCGTCGCTGATTGCCAGCTACTTCATTTCGTTGAAGCTAAGTTCGCAATTCGCGCCGTACTTTGGTCAGCAAGCGCCCCTCAATCGCTTTGCCGCGCAACTGGCGCTCTACATTGCATCGTCGTTCGTGATTTGGATGCTGTTTCGATTCGTCTCCGGCGCGATCAATCGCGTGAAATTGGAATCGTTCGACAAGCAAATGGGTGCGCTGTTGGGTTTTGCCAAAGGCGTGCTGCTGTGCGTCGCGATTACGTTCTTCGCGGTGACACTGTCGCCGCAGCCGCAGGGACAGGCGATCGTGGCATCGCAATCGGGGCGGTACATCGTCGCTTTGCTCAACAAGGCGGATGCAGTTTGCCCACCCGAGCTGCACCAGGTTGTGGGTCCATATTTGAACACGATCGAAGAGAGACTGAATCCCAACTTTCAGCCCAAGGGACAGGATCTGCAGCAGATGTGGCAGAACGAAGTGAAGGCGAACATGCCGAAGCTGCCGAGCATGCCCAACATGCCGCAGATCAATTGGCCGACGAGTGGTTCGGCGAATCCGTCGTCGACCACGCAGCCGGGGCAACCGGCGTGGCCGACGCAACCAGGGATGCAGCAGAGCTGGCCGAGTGCGCCGCCGGTGCAGCCGCGGACGGCGGAATCGAGTGATCCGTATGGGGCGGTGCGGTAGAAGTGTTTGCTGCAGTGTTGCGCGGCGGCAATGCCGGCGATGCAATCGTTAGAACATGAATGTTGCGAAGCCGACCAACATGGCGACCAGAACCACGGCGGCGGTGAGTTTGACCCAGGCGGGCATAGCTGAATGGGTGCTCAGCCGGCGCCGATCAGACTCTGTGAGCCAATAGCCGCAAGCAGGGCAGCGGTCGGCGATTTCCGCGACCGCTTCGCCGCACTCTGGACACGGGACGGTCGGCTCTTCGTCCGAATCGTCGTCGTACCAATCTTCGTCGTCTTCGAAGTCGTCGTCGTGCATCGCCAGGCGTTCGTAATCAGAGGCGAATGGGGAATTGTGAAATCGCTGCCGCGATTATATGGCAGGGGCGTATTTCGCATATTCCCCGGGGAAAAACGAGGCCGAAACGAACATAAGAGCGAGGGTGTGACTGTTTGTACACTACCCGTTTTTTGACCGCCTAAAGAGTAGGCAGCACAACGTCCAGAATGACGTTGCAAAACTGAAACAGCAGCGCTAAAATAGCGACCGTCTGGCATGCAATTAGACCTTCGTGCCGGACACCGAGGTGAGCAGGTTGCACTGCTCGCCTCTCTTTATTGATTACGCAAATCCTACCGAAAGTTTTTGCGCAGTCAATACGAATAAACAGAAAACATACCTTGACGCGAAGTATTTTTCTGATAGCGCTATGAGCCAGGGAAACCAGGAAGATTGGGTACCCATTCAACCGCATTTAGCATCGGCTCGAGCCGAGACACGCGTACACCAACCTAGCCAAATCCGGCCATTCCCCGTCGGCCCCTGCCTGCTCATCGCTACATGGCACGCCTTCGCCCTCGCCATGTTCCTTCTCTACATCCCGTCATGCATCGCCTACGCGACGATGAACGCCGCCGTACACGACGCCACCGAGCAAATCAGAAGGGCACCTGCCCAGTTTCAACAACGCTCCCGCTAAGCGGCGTAGGCCACAACGGCCCGCCCACATATTCGAGGTGAACTTCCCAAAGCTGCAACGGGAATTCCCAATCGCCGCCGAACGAGAACACCCCGAAGTCCCCACGCGCGGCGCTTGCCTCCCACCGCGCTTCAACCTTCTCAATCCACTCGCGATCATCTTGGGGCAACTCGTGGCAAAGGATCTTACAGACGAGCGACACTAAATCACGCCGATCCTGACAACGATCCGGACAGACGGCCGCACAACCGAGCGCAGCCGACACAAGACGACGAGCAGCGCGCGACCGATCAACCGGCTTGCGTTCCATTTTCAACAGCGGCAATCCCTCACGCTCCACCCACTCACAGAACGACTTACCAACCCTGTCCCACAACGCCGACGTCGCCACTCTGTCTTGATGACGGTTTTCACGATCAACCTCACCGTCAACCAACCGAAAATACTGCGTGAACAAATAACCCGCGATTGAGTCGAGCCGATCAAACACACTTTCCACCGACCGACAATCGCCCCACTTGTCACGCAACCACTGCCCACGCACCTGGAACTCGACCCGCGTCGCCACAGTTGGCAAGACGCCCCAGCGCCGTTCAACCAAAACGTGTTCTTTCGCGGCCGCTGACTGCCCGTGCGCTTTCAGCTCAGCGATTTTATCGTAAATTCTAAGCACAACGCTAGAATTCTTACCAACGGCACAACCGGTCCATTCGCCATTCGCCGCGCGATAGAAATGCGCCTCACTTTTGATACGAGACACCACGCGATGCTCCAAGACAGCTTCACAAAATGGAGCGACCGAGACGCCTGGCAGATCCACGCACAAATCAATACGCGCTACTGACGTTTTCTCCACAACTATTCCGCAGGCCTGCAACATCCGGAGCGCTTGCTCCCAGCACGCACGATGCCCGTCACGCATCAGCTTCAACGAACCAATTTCCACCTTCGCTTGCTGACAGCCCTTCGCTTGTTGCTCAGACGAAAACGAAAGCTTAATTCCGTCATACTCGCCCACCCAACGGAAAAACGTATTCGCCCACCGATGGCCCTTCTCAGCAATAACCAACGTCGCGCCTGGCACCTGCACCCACGACGACCCGTTATGCTCCGCACGCGACCGACGCGCAACCTCAAACTTCTCGCACATCTGGCCATAGTTACTTAAGTAATAACCCCAGCAACTAATCTCCAACTTGTCTACACCGCCAGTAACTCTCCATTGTTGTTGGCGAGTATAGGTAGCCGTGTTACCAGGGCCGGCTGCGCCGTCTGCGCCGGCGGGCTCGGGGCCGCCCGCCGTGCTCGCCTGCTTCGCCTCAACCCACCACGGTTGATGCTCACTATTCATCGCATCTTGCGCGTTCATCGCTTCGTACCACTCTTGCACAGACTGATATTCCAAATCTTCAACCATCGCAACTTACCTCATCTTAAAACGAAACTACGAAACGGCAACAACGACCGCTATCAGCTTTGCAATCGCATGGGACCCAGGCAGCTTACTTGCACCCCCCTGGATCGCGTCAAACGCTCCTGCAAGTAATCCGCCCCCATGCGATGCAAGACGCTGATAGCTACACGCCACTATCAACCTCAAACGGAACACGAACCGGAGCCAAGACACCCGACGCAGGCCGCAGCGACCACGCAGACCAACGATGCAACGGCCCCGATCGCGGGGCAACTCCCCAGCCATTCGCATCATCAGCAGCCTTGCCGACCGCCGCTGCAGGAACCGACACAATATCTTGCGAACGCTCCACAGCGCGAATCGGAACCAAGTCACGCTTACCGCTGACATCGCCGCCGATCCGGTAACACTGCAACCAGACCTGGACGACCTGGCACGAATCGTCACGAGTAGCACCCGACTGAAAACCCAACTGCTCAGCACCCGACCCACGATCCTGCTCTAGACATCCGAGCAAGTAGACGCCGCCGGCTTTCACCACGGCCGTAGTCGAAAAGGTTTCCTCACCCGTAACGGCCGCTTCCTCGACCATGCGTTTAACGTCCGAAAGTTTAATCGTCGTATCGACGTATGCCGACTCTTCCGCCCACTCGCGTAGCGCCAAATCGACCTGCACGCCGGTTTGAACATAGTCATAGCCAGAAATAGTTACGGTGCCCTCATTGCTCACCGTACGACGCGGCAACGGGAGCTTGTCACCCTGGACAAACGACGACTTAGAACCATCGCAAAGAACGAACATCGGAGCAGCAACGACCGAGACACCCGACTTGTTATGCGCCATACGAAGCACGGCATCCAACGAGGCCGAGACACTGACGCCATGCGCAGCAGCCACACCTGCACCCGCAGTACTACTGCCCAACGCAAACGCAAGTCCAGCTTTAGCAGCCGGTTCCAAATTGATGCCCAAGTCATCCGCCGCCTCACTCGTGTAAGACACCAAATGCAGTTGAACGACCCAAACCGGAGCCTCCGCATCCTCGACTAAATCGAGCATCTCATTCGTGCGCTTCAACACCTCGACGGAATCGGCGACGACTATCAACCCGTCAGCAAACGCCGTAGCTTTGCCTTCCGCACCAGAGAACACACCAAGTATGGACTTGATGTCCTCGACCTTCGACCGACGAACACGACGCACCAACACGCCCCGATCTTCAGGACGCAATGTACCGATAAAGACGAGCTTGCCATCTTGGCTAACGCTCACCGCCATTCGACGAGCCAGCAGGGACAACACTTTGCTGATTGGTTGCTCCCGCACCTCCATTGTTACCAGGCGAGACTCCAGGCCCTCCGCCAACACTATTGTTAGCCCCGACTGCTGAGCCAGGTATCGGGAGAAGGCTGCGAAGTCCATCCCCTGCGCCGTTATTGTTACTAACGGCTCCACCGCTTCCCGCGCTTTGGGTTGCGGCCCCAACGGGAGGATTGGAGCGTACAGGGACGGGAACGACCCCCGAGACACCTGCAACGCCGGCCGCTGGGGAATTTCCGGGCGCAGGTTGGGACCCCGCCAGGCCTGACACCCCAGGCTCAACACCACGACCCATCCACAACTTAACGCCGCCCTCAAGCTCCACGAACCCTTCATCGACGGCGAGCTTAACGACCGTACGTCCCTTGTATGGTCCATCGTCCAACACCTTCCCGATTTTGCACGAGCACGGAGGATCAGAGAACCACACCGTATCGTTAGTAAACGCGACAACCCTCACCTTGTCCTTAACCGCCTGCGCAGCGACTTCCAATTGCTTCCGCTTCGCATCGAGCGCCTTATAGTCCTCCGAATAACTCCGCAACTCATTCACCACGAGAGCGCGATCAGCCGGAGGCAAACGACCGAGCAACGCCTGAATTTGTTTCGGCGTACCGCGCTTTATCTTCGCCGGCGCTTGCGATCCAGCGAACTCGGGAGCAAGAGTCGGTTCCGGCGCGGCAGCAGGGGAGGACGAGGCTGGCGCAACCGCCACCGGAACCGACGTAGACTCTTTCGGAACACCGCTTTTAGAAATCGCCGCTTTCATCGACGACATGAGGCCCGAAAACATCACGCCGCCGCCACCAAAGAAGAGACCCCAAATCATCACACCGAGCAGCGACCCCGCGAGAGCAAAACGAAACACATGCGCCTTAACCAGCCACAGCCAAGTAGGTGCCCACAGCGCAGTAACTTGCGTACCGTCTGGCAACTCCGTAGTACGACGACCAGGCAGAAACACCGGCCGCCGTTGATACTCATGCACACGTGCAACAGCATCCGCACCGCCACCGGCTCCACCGCCCGCCGCAACATACGAGCGATAAAACTTAAAACCCTCGGGATCGAGGGGAACGCGCGTAGCATGCTCACCCTTGAGCTTGCCATTAACGCGCCGATACTCCCACACCCCAATTGCCGACCGATACTCACGCGTGAACGACGCCGCAACTTCCATCCATTCGGCCAACGGAATTTTAAGGAACGGATCGCGCCGACGCTCCCAATTCGTCAGCTCGAAACGCAACTCAGCGTGTTGCTTAATCGCCTCACCGACTTTCGATTCGTCCTGCGTCACGAACACGCAACGCTGCCAACCTTCGTGCCGAACTTCACCAAGCCAACTGCCCCATTTTTCATTCCGAGCTTGAGCAGCACGACCCTTTTTCGGGCAGAAGAGATGACACTCATCCAGAATAAAATCGTTGCCCTGCGCATCGCCAAGAGTCTTCAACTCCCACGGACCGCCCGCACCATCCTGCCAACTTCTCAGCGTCGTCGCAGACAACAACACAATCTGCCCGGCCACGTGATCGACCGACACGCCCAACTTTGACGCAACGTGCTGCGCAATAACATCCACGTTCAGCGGAAGGTTAGTAACGATCTTGCCCGTGAACCCCGACAACAAACGCGCTACCACATCCTGCGCCAAATAAAACGATTTACCCGACCCAGGAGGCCCAGTAACAAAGGAAATCGAAAATCCATTCCACGTAGTTTTCATCCTATTGACACTCCGTTACAGAAAGTTACAATCCGTTACGCCGGCGAAGCACCAGGCGACCAGATCCGTTACACGTTGTTACGCGATCGCTGCACCTGGCAAGCTCCCGCGTTACGAAAGGTTACAATGGCCGAAGAATCCAAAGTCATCCGCGTTCCCGCAGCAATGATGAAACGCGTACACGACATGCAAAAACAGAACGCCCAGTACCTCGACCTACTATTCGCCGACACGCCACACCTCAAACCACGCGACCAGGATTCGGAAGTAGACATGATTTACAACGCAGTGTTGTACTACCAAGGCCACATGAACGACTACTTACGCACCCACGCGAAGAAGACACCGCCCAAAAAACGCTAAACAACCTGCGCCCAATGTGCCGCCGATTCCGCCGCAGCTTTCTCCGTCAACTCGCACCCGAGTTCCATCGGCAAGATACGCACGCTGCGCCCGCCCATTAACCCCTCAACAACTGGTCGATACAAACGACGGCCGAACCGATCAACGTCACGACAAACAAGACCGAGGCCACGCTTAGGAGCAAAATCGACACTGTTCAACCCGCCACTCATTTCCTTTGTCATCCCACGACCTCCCAACAGATGAAGACGCATACTCACCATTCCAACTCCCCATGAATGCGATCCTGCTCCGCATCCGACAACACCACACGGACGGAGCACTTCTCCCCATTCGCAAAACCACCCTCGATAAACAAATCGCCCGCCAGCCCCGTCCGAAAGAATTGCGACAACGACGCTTCGCGCTCGGCGATCTTTTCCCCCGACGCACCGAAAATCACAACGTACATCACCACACCCCCGGAAATAGCCGCCACCGAACCCGATCCGAATACGTCCGCCAGTTCGCAAACTTCGAAAGATAGCCTTCCTCGACCAGGACGCACAGCACAGCAACGCCACAGAAAGCCCCGTAGCCCACGACGTTAATCAGCGACGGGTTGAGCGCAAGAAACACGCCCCGAGCAATCACGCCGGACAACTCCAACGGATGACGCACCAACGCATACGGCCCACGATCGACAAGCCGATAGAACGAACTCACGCCGCTGGTGAAGCCCGCCCCCAGATACCAAAGGGCGATCAATCTCGGCAAAGCAGACAGCAACAACAGAGAGTCGCCGCCCCGGCCAACACCGCCCACCGGAACGATGAAGGCTGAGAGAAAGTAAAGACAAGGAATCGCCCAAGCAACTGGACGGCGATCAACATCCACGCAGACCAATGAATTAAGTCCACCGAGAAACCCCATAGCTATTTCCAGCCATATGAACACGAACAACCCCGGCCGCAACTCAGGCACAGCCAGATAAATCGCCCACGCCCACACCACGCGAAACCCACTCGCAGCAACACCAAAAGCCCGCTGTCCCACACCACGACCCTCCCAATCAAATAAAAACGCCAAGCCCACAACGACGCACGACCAGGCCATAAACTCCGCGATGACGTCCACCATTCCGCTCACCCATTGATGTACGGAATACGGCGCAAAACCATCTTCACCGGAGTGGCAACGACCAACACCGTAAAATAAGAACCAGCGAGCGTAATCCCCTCACTCACCGGCAACCAATCATTCGCCCACTGATAAGCCGTCAGCAACGCAGGGTGCGCAGAAAGCGCAGCCGTCAGCGAAGGAATCGCGAGCGTAGGAATATGCAGCGTCGCTAAGAACCCATTGAACAACGACCAGCCAAACCCCCACACCCAGTACATGACGTTTTGCAAAATCGTAAACAACGTAGTTTCGAAGTTACGAATCGCATTGATGATTCCCTGCAACACGACAACACCTTAAACCTTAAACAACAGATCCACGAGCGACTTAACAAACCGCCACGTGAGAATAAAAACCAACACAAGACGCAGCCCGACGCGGAAATCGTCAACGATCGCAGCCACACCACTGAACGCCGACGGCGCCGAACCACCAAACTTCCAATCACTCGCCTTCGAGCCGACTTGAAACGACAACGGCGAGCGACCCGGCATCGGCAGAGTAAATGAGAGCGGAGCAGCCGACCCAACCGACGATAAATCAGAAGATTGCGGCACACCGGAGACGCTCAACGCGGGAGGCGCAACGGTCGGAGCTTCACGAAGCGAAACCGTAGGCTCCGTACCCGTAGGCGTCGCGTTCGTCCCTTGCTGCATTAACCCAATGATCGTGTCGAGACGTTGACACGGGTTACACGTAGCGCAGTTATCGCACGGGAGACAATCCGGATAGTTCGGGTTCGACGGATCGTTCTTGCAGCACGCCGGATAGTTTGGCGAATGGCAATCACAACCCTGCGGCCCGGTGCACGTGCACGTCGGATAGCGCGGATTCGTCGGGTCATTTTGACAACAAGCGGGCCAGTTTTCCGACTGACAATTGCACGTTTGAGAGCAATTCGGATAGTTCGGATTCCGCGGATCGTTCAAACAACATTGAGGGTAGTTCGGATCACCAGGCGAGCAAGACGCCTTGCAATTCGGATCGTTTGGATGAGCCGTACAACACGACGCGTAGTCGGCCGAATTTGGGTCACACGAAGGCGTGCAACCAGCGTCATTAGGATTACGACCGCAGCAACTAGCGTAGTCAGGCGACGAAGGATCGCATTGAGTCGGCCGACACGTTCCGTTCGTGCACTTAGTACCATCGGGACACTGACTATCTTCGCCGCAGGGAGGATCAGGCACACACTTGCCGCCCTCACAATGCTGCCCCGAGTTGCAAAGCCCACCACTCCCGCACTCAGGATTCGGAACGCACGATCCGTTAACACACTGCTGACCATCGGGACACGGCGTACCACCTGGCCCGCAACCCTTCGGCGTGCAAACGCCACCCTGACAGACCTGCCCACCAGGACACAAATGGTTGCCGTCGCACTTTAACCCCGGCACACACTGACCGGCCTGACAAATAAACCCAGCCGGACAACCGCCGGCACACGGAAGATTCTTCACGCACACGCCGTTAACCAGATGCGTCCCCTTCGGACACTTTCCGGTAGGCCCAGGCGGAAAACCATTGACGCACGTAGGGCAATCATTCTGCCCGCCACCGAAACTACAATTTGGCGCGGTAGGCGTCCCCGCTGAATTCGTCAGCGTATAAAACTGCCCACCAATGTTACTCACGTGGCCAAACAACTTGACCGGCCCGGTCAAACCCCGAATAGCACAATCCGGAGCCGTAAGCGAGAACGTGAACGAATGACCCTGCGGCGGAAACAACGGCCCGCACCCGGAGACATTGCAACCCACCGGCCAATAATCACCACACCCCAACGTCTCCGTTTCACCCGATACATACGTCACCGTAATCGCCACCGGCGAATCGCCACCGCAATCGCCGATCAACCAATAACAATTAGCGGCCCGCTGCGCCTGCGCGACCCCGCACAACAGCAACACGACCAAAACCGTGTTACCAGATATCCCGATGATTTTTGACATAGAGAAAGAATTTCAGCGATTGCGTACCGGCAGAAAAGCACACTGCGAGCGCTACGACCTCAGCGAGAAACTGCAAATTAACGAGCAGCTGCACCAGCGAATTGAATTGATCCTCAGTCACGGCATAACCCAATTAAAAAGGCCAAGAGCCACGAGGGCAGGGCAGTGCAACCCACCACAGCCCCCGTGTGCTCTTGGCGAGCACGCTTAGGCGATCTTCCGTGCCCACTTCATACCGAAGCGGACGACCAAGAACGCGAAATAAGCCAACACGATCGCGGTCACGACCGCACCAAGGCTAGTGGTGGCGGCAGTCACCAAGCCCGGGAAATCCACACCGACGTCCGGAATCGTCGTCGTCGTCGCATTCGCAGCCGACGCACCCAACAATGCGGCACCGACTGCAACCAACGCAGCCGTCACCCCACGCTGACACGACACGATAACCGAACCGGCCACCACCATCGCACGCTTAACCCGATTGCACATCGCAAACACTCCTAACACGAAACCCAAGGGCACACGCGGAAACGTTCCATCGTGTGTGCCCGCCAAGAGTTGTTTCCTAACCAGCCTCATCCACAGCACGCATCCAACCATTTTGCTCGCCACCCCACGCCCACACCGTACCGTCCCCCGCGTCCTCACCGCTCTTATGAGCATCCCTCGACCATTTATCATCCGCCCCACTCGCGCTTCCGCCCCCCATCCCCGCAGCCCACCGCACACCAACACCCACAACCAAGAAAGCGAAGAACACCGCGACAACCGGCTTCACCGTTCCACCAAGTTTCGAGCCGAAAGCCGACACCACGGCCGGTACATCCAAACCGATATTCGGCAGCGAGTGCTGTTGCTGTTGCTGCTGCCCGTCATCACTACCGTTACCCTTCGTTCCGTTCAGCCCAGTGAACCCCGCACCAGCACCACTAATATCAAACGCCCCACCAGCACCGCCGTCAGTTCCATTCGCCCCCGTCCCTGCGGTTACCGATCCCGTATCGGTCGTGACAACCGCCTTATTGTCCGAAAAGTCCAAGTGCACGTTATGCCCGGCCAAGATCGTACCGGTCACCGTCGCACCATAGCCGCCCAACACATCCCCGGAAGCACCGCCGCCGCCGTACGCAGTAAACTGCACATCGTGATCGAACGACCCCAAGTCGCCGAACTGGTCCGGGTAGAAGGCCGAGAAATCGTAAGGTGCCCCGTCCACCACGATCGTGGGCAAATCACCTTGATTCTCCACGCCGTACTGTTCCCAAAAATTACCGCCGAGCGAACCGGGCCGCGTGTACTGTGCAAACGCCCCTGACCCGCACGCCAACAACCCGACGAACGCGACGACCCCAACCACCCGCCGCCGACGATACGCACCCACCAGAACGAACACGGCGAGCAACAACAACGCAGCCGTCGCCGGTTCAGGCACACCGTCCGCCCCCCGCGTACCCACGACCCCATCAAACCCCGCTCCCGCTGCCGACACATCGAACCCGCCGCCAACGCCAGGCCAACCGTACTCATCCGCATCCCCACCCGGGTACGCGATCACGCACGACGACGGCGATACACACAACTCACCCGTGGCGTTCGAGAAGTCCAAGTGAAGCAAGTAACCCGCTTCAACAACACCGGACACCTCCCCCGCGTAACCGCCCTGCACGTTCGTGCTGCCGCCGCCCTGCCCGAACAGATCAAACGTGACATCGTGATCGAACGGCCCCGCGTCCCCAGCACTCAACGGGTAAAAATCGACCCACTGATACGGGTACCCATCCACGTACGCCACCGCGTCCTCACCAAAACCAAAAATCCCGTACTGCCTCCAATTGAACGAATCCACCGGCCCAGGTTGCCCGTGAATTTCCGCAGGCAGCACCACGCGAGGAGCCACCGACAACAAACCGAGAACCAACGACAAAATTAAACGCATTCGACTAACCTCCGTTGCCACCATCGAGCAACTCAATCCACCGGCCAAATTTGGTCATCCACATCGGCAAATACATAACCATGTGAAAGGCCACCGAGACGCACCATACGTCTACGAAGAATTGAAACGCGGTCCCATCAGTGTGAATCGTTACAAACTCAGTCACGGAACGCCCCCGCCAACATCCGGAGTTGGTAATTCGGGATTTCCATGTCACGGTAACTCGCCAACACGCGATCGAGCGAAAACCGAATGAAGCCCTCGACAGACTTATCCGCGACCATCGCCGCCGCCTTCAAGTCCTCGTGATCCTCGACCGACAAACGCAACGTCACCACACGCGGACGATTCGCAGTGCCCGCCATAAGCCACCCCTTGAGCGCATAGAAAAGGGTAGAGGCCGGATTCCTTCCGACCCCTACCCAATGCTCGCCGCAACGTCCATGTCGCAGACTCGCCAAGAACCAATAGCCGCTTACGCAGCACCGTGACCCCGTTTCCCTTCCGCTACCGGCGACAACTTCGGATCGGCGAGTCGAAACGCACCATCCCGAGCCGGCACGAACGTGCCCGTTAACACGCACATCGTCTCCACAGCAGGGGACTTGTCCCATTCCTCCCGCGTTTCGAACCGAACCGGAATCGTCGCCCCCCAGCCTTGAACCTCGACGAAGAATCGTGCCTGACCATCGTCCGGCGTATACGTATTCTTCCGAAGAACCTGACAGGGCCAATTGACCTTTAAACCCTCCATACCGTTCGGCATAACCGTAAACCTCCTGCGAAATTACTTGCCGCCCATGCCGGTACACACGCGGCAAACCATCGGCGACAGCCAAGAAACAACGAAAGCCTAAAGAGAAGCGAGCAGCACACCATGCACAGAAAATACGCAAACCGTTCAGTACTGCACGAGTGTTCGCGTAGTCAGACAGGACCTGTAAAACAAGCCCGTTTTTTCGCGAAACCGAACATAAGAGCGATTATCGGACGTTGGGCACAAGTCCCGGGATCCATGCAATACGGGCCCTGCTCGCTTCGCGGATCGTCCAAGGTCTTCTGGTTCGATGCCATCGGCCCGCGCGCATCTGGAGCGATCCTGTGCGGTCGCTTTTTGAGATCGGCTTCTAGTGCGCGGGTCTGGGAACGTCGCCGGGGTGCGAGTCTACCCAGAGGTTGGGCTGCTGAGAATCGAGCAGCAGAATCGTGACGATCGCTTGTTTCGACGGTTCGAAGACCTGGGCGTCGATGATGACATTCATGTCGCTGTTGGAGGACGACCAAATACCGCGGGCTGCGCCCAGTCTGAATTCCACCCCCGAAGCACCGTACGAGGTGTTGTCTCCGTTCGAT
>JABDGM010000090.1 GCA_013286045.1 Planctomycetota bacterium
TCGACCAGAGAACGCAGGCAGCCATGCGAGGTTCGCCGTTACATGAAACGATCGAACCAACTAGGATCGGCCTAGTCGCCTAGCGTAAGGGCTTTATCAGATTCCAAAGCCGCTCGACGTCCGAGGTAGCGTCGGATGCCGCTCCACTGACTTGTTCGAGCATTTCCGGCGCGGGGGGATGGCTATCGAGTAGTTCGAGGATGGACCCGATTGTGGATCTGCACATCCGTAATTGACGTAGAACCTGCGGCAGGTCGATTTTATACTCCTCCAGCAGGATGCGGCTCTCCGCCAAGGTACCAATTAAATTAGGTTGTTTCGCAGTCATTGTTTGGCTCAAATGATGTGGTCGTGGAAAGGGTAACCAGCGCGGCGAACCACTAAAAAAGGCGATTTTTTCAACAATGGCGACGATATTCGGCGGTGGCGTAACGTCCAGCCGCACGAGATCATGCCGTAGGTAAACCGTAAATAAGCTCCGCCAACCGCCACGATTTTCGAAAAAATCTCAAAATAATTTGATTCGTTAGAATTGCAGTTATGACTCAGACCGCACATTCAACGGGATCAATCGACGAGCTATTCGTGCGGCTTAGATCCGGCGAGGCTCAGGCCGCGCAAGCTTTGTGGGACGAGTACTCCGTAGCTCTCGTGAGTCTTGCGAAGCAACGGATCGGGAATTTTCCGCTGGGAATGACCGATGAAGAAGACGTCGCGCTTAGCGTATTCGGCAGTATTTGTCGTGGCGCCGCAGAAGGTCGTTTCGCCGATGTCACGACGCGAGATGAGCTTTGGTGGCTACTGTTACGGATTACCAGGCAGAAGGTCGCAAATCATATTCGGCGCGAAATGGCAGAGAAGCGTCGAGGGAACCGACACCTCGATTTCGCCAACAACGAAGTCGACAATATAGCGTGCCGTGCTCCGGGCCCAGAGTTTCTGTTCGCGCTCGAAGAAGAATACTCGAGGCTTACGCGATTCCTCCGCGACGATTGTCTGCGGACAATCGTGGTACTAAGGATCGAAGGATATTCCGTAGTCGAAATTGCGGAACGATTATCGGTGGGCAAACGTACGATCGAGCGGAAGCTCCAACTCATCCGCGCCAAATGGGCTAAGGAATTAAGCGACGCGCCTGAGAACGATTCGCGCGAGAAACGCTAAGCTCAGGTTCTGCGACGGTTCACTGCCGACGGAGTGGCCGGCATCTTCAAGCGCTCGCCGGCAGACCTGAAGCCGATGCTAGAGGGGTAACTGCCAAATTCTTGGCGAAAACGGACGGTAGAGGCAGAGCGGCCAGATAGAGTTTGCAACTAGTCGTGCGCGAGTGTCGAATGTGAATTCGTAATAACATGGCTGTGAAAATGGCCGCTTAGGACAAACCTGTTAGCAGCGTGGTCGCGCAATCATGTTTGAACTGGCTCGATTGCGGTTGAATGTAACTATTCTGGTTGCCGTATTCTCGGCGTCGTCGTTGTTGGAGAATTGCCGCGGTCACGAAGTTTCATTGATTAGCGATGTTGAACTTCAACCGCTCGTGGCTCAAGTGAAGCGCGTTGCGGAAGCGCTTGAGTTGACCGGCGCGCCTCTTTCGCGCGAGCAACGAGCGGCGCTCGATGCAGCCAATGCTTCAGCCAAACCTGCCGAAGCGGTTGAGGCAATTCAGAAAGTGCTCGATCCACTTTGTCTGGCGGAGGTGGAGATCAATGCCGAGAGCCGCGTGGCTGTGGAATCGGGCGGAGCGCCGAAGCAGCTCGTAGAGCAAGGTTGGCGAGCATTTCTCATCAAGGTGCACAACGAGGCGGGCGTTACGGCGCCGCTTCGCGTGAGCAGCCCGAACGCACAGTCGCTGCATGACGCAGGGCGGCAAGATCCGGAGCCACCGACGACGATTACGAAGTCGGACGTAGTCGAGCGCTGGCTGGACATCAGCTTGTTCGACCGCCAGCCGCTGGATGAACGCCTCTCCGGACTCAAGGTGGAGTATCGTGTTCTCGAATTATTCAGCCGCGATCACGGCAAACGCGAGGCAAAGCTGGCGTTCGATGTCGGTCAAGGAACGCAAGAGCTTGGGTTCCGCAACGAAGTGAACTTGCTATTTGATTGTCGAGCATGTGCGACGGTGAAGCTGGAGGTGCTGGATGACGACGGCACGCCGACGACCGGCCAGTTTATTTTTCGCGATGAGCGCGGGCGCGTTTACCCGGCGCGATCGAAGCGGATGGCTCCCGATTTCGCGTTTCAAGATCAGGTATACCGGGCAAATGGCGAGGACATAAAACTGCCGCCAGGTAAATATCGTGTGACGTACACGCGCGGGCCCGAGTACAAGGTGCTGGAGCGCGACATGGTGGTTTCCAGCGCCGAGGAACACACCGAGCGATTCCAACTCGAACGGTGGATCAACTTGGCAGCGAAGGGCTGGATTTCCGGCGATCACCATATCCACGCGGCCGGTTGCGCGCATTATTCTTCGCCTACACAGGGTTGTCAGCCGGCCGACATGATGCGGCATATTGTGGGCGAGGACTTGGACGTTGGGTGCATGCTCACTTGGGGCCCATGCTGGTACTATCAAAAACAATTCTTCCAAGGCCATGAGTCGGAACTATCGACGCCGCACAATGTTGCTCGTTACGACGTGGAGGTGTCGGGCTTTCCCAGCTCGCATTGCGGGCATCTCGTGTTGTTGCGGTTGAAGAACGACGATTACCCCGGAACCAAGCGTATTGAAGAATGGCCAAGTTGGAACTTGCCTATTCTCCAATGGGCGCGTGGGCAGGGCGGAATTGCGGGCTATGCGCACAGCGGATGGGGTTTGTGGGTGCCGGCAACGAGTTTGCCAACGTTCGACGTGCCGTGGTACGACGGCATTGGCGCGAATGAGTACATCGTGGATGTGACGCATGGGGCGTGTGATTTCATCTCGGCGGTCGACACGCCATTCGTTTGGGAGATGAATATCTGGTACCACACGTTGAATTGCGGATTCACAACGCGAATCAGCGGCGAAACGGATTTTCCCTGCATCTATGATGACCGCGTGGGATTAGGGCGCGTGTACGTGAAAATGCCAATCGGTGAAAAACTCGATTACGACCATTGGGTTGAAGGCGTCCGCGACGGGCGCAGCTATTGTTCGGATGGCATAACGCACCTGTTCGATTTCGAGATCAACGGTCTGGGCGTGGGAGAGAAGGGCGATGGCGGGCGATGCGGCTTCTTGGCCGCGAAGAAAGGTGAGTCGCTCGCAATTCACTGCAAGGCCGCGGCGCTCTTGAAGCCAGAACCCGAGTCGAGCGATATTCTGACGCGGAGCTTGGGCGAAAAGCCCTACTGGTCGATCGAGCGAGCACGCATCAAGGACACTCGGCAAGTGCCCGTCGAACTGATTGTGAATGGCTATGCTGTTGATCGACAACTGATCGACGCCGATGGCCAAGTGCAGGATTTGGAGTTCAAGTTCACGCCAGAGCAATCGAGCTGGGTTGCTCTTCGCGTGTTTCCTGCCGCCCACACAAACCCGATTTTCGTAGAACTTGATGGGAAGCCGATCCGCACAAGTAAGCGAAGTGCGAAGTGGTGCCTTGAGGGCGTCGATCGATGTTGGGCGTCGAAATCGCCCATTATTCGCAAGGCGGAGCTGCCGGCGGCGCGCGAAGCTTACGACCATGCCCGCGAAGTGTATCGACAAGTATTGGCAGAGTCGTACGACGATTTAGAAGCGGCGAAAAAGGACGCTGCCAAACCAGCTGCCAGCAGTTCCAACTCTGGAAAATGAGCCCACGCACGATTGGCCATTAAACGCCGATCCGCGACAATTTCTCGGGGAATGCCCTGATTTTTGTGACATTTCCGACTTACGCGCAGAGTGCATTAGCGCGGGTCTGCCCTCGCTACGAGGTGTACGATTATTGGATGGGGCTTAGGCGGTTGGAACGCATGTCAATCTGGGGAACGCGATTGGCGTCGGGTCATGGCGTGTCGATTTTGACGCTGTGCGCGCTGGTACTCGGCTGCGGCAAATCGACGGCCGTTAAGTTCGACGAAAGCCAAGCGAGAATGAAGACGCTGGCCCTGCTTTTCGCCGAATTTGTCGGTTCGAACAACGGGCGTCTACCGGCGGATGAAGCCCAGCTGAAGACCTTCATCCGGCAAAAGCGCGGACAGTCTCCCGCAGGCGGCGCTGTGGCAAACCCCGATGACTTGTTTGTATCCGCCCGCGATGGGCAGCCGCTCGTAATCAAATACGGGCAAAAGGCCGGAGTTCCTGGTCGGATCGCTCCGAGCACGATTATTGCTTATGAGCAGACGGGCGTGGGCGGAAAACGGCTCGTCGTATTGCCTACCGGCGGCGTCGCCGAGCTTGACGCGGATTCCTTCGCTACGGCGATGTCCGACCAAACGCCAAACAAAAACTGATGCAACACGAATCATGTCGCAATATTGCAAACCTTTGACGCAATCAAATCAGGCGACACGCAAGGCGTTTACGCTCGTCGAGATTTTGGTTGTGATTGCCATCATTGGAATTCTGGTCGCGCTGTTGTTGCCGGCGATTCAGGCGGCGCGGGAGGCTGCGAGACGGAGCCAGTGTGCAAATAACCTGAAGCAAATGGGTCTCGCGGTGCATAACTTTGTCTCTGCCAAAAACGTTTTGCCAACCGGGGGCACCACTTTTTATCCGCATATTGAGGACTACGTCACCAGCGGCGGCCAGCCCTATGGACCGGATCGGCAGGGCCTGGGTTGGGCCTTCCAAATTCTCCCCTACGTTGAAGAAGGAAATCTTTACGCGCTCAAAACGACGGAAGATATTCAACACACCGTCGTGCCTATGTATAATTGCCCCTCGCGCAGGAAGGCGACCACGATTGCTCAGAGCGGCGATGCCACGCTCGTTGGAAAGACCGCCACGTTGACGGATTACGCAGCAGCGACTCCCGCCATGGATCCCACCGTACCGTTGCCCTACAACTACAATGACACCTCGGCTACCAACACCGCAGGAGCGTCCTTTTGGCAAGGCAACGGAACGAGCGTGCCGGAGAACAAGCAGTGGTTTGGAATGATCATCCGCACGCCGATTTCGTGGGATGGCTCGCAATGGGTCGATAGCGGCTCAACTCGGCCAATCACGTTCGCCAAGGTTACTGATGGAACGAGCAAGACTTTGCTGATCGGGGAAAAGCTTGTAAACCCGTTGATGTACGACGGTGGCAGCCCGTCTGATGACCGAGGTTGGAGCGATGGCTGGGACCCGGACATTATGCGGTGCACTTGCGTGGCGCCGCTTCCAGATGGTGCCGTCGTCGGCGTCAAATCGGGGAAAGTCTATCAATTCGGCCAGATCAACGACGTTTTCAATTTCGGCTCGGCGCACCCGGGCTCTTTCAATACAGTCTTCGGCGACGGTTCGGTCCACACGATCCGCTATGAAGTGGATCCCGTGCTGTTCGATCGCCTAGGCAACCGCCGTGACGGCGAGTCGACGGATACCAGCGACTTGTGATGCGATCAACGGCGTCGGCTTCTCAGCGACACTTACGCCGCATCAAACACGACGAACCCGTCACGATCGCGAGCAGCAAGCAGGATGGTTCTGGAACTTGGCTTGCGGAGCCCAGGCCTGAGCCCGAACCGGACGTACTACCGAAGTTTGCGCGCCACGTCGTGTAACCATTCGGTGCGCCTCCATACGAGGCCGGGTCGTTCCGCCACAGCACGTAATCTGCAGCGTCAACTTTCCCATCATTGTTGTAGTCGCCCGCGAGCGCAGTGCGTTCTATTTTCAGGTTATTGAAATAGAATGCGTTGTCGCCTGTCGGATTTCCGCTGCCGTCGGCGACGGAGTTGTTCTCGCCCATCTCGAAAAATACGGAGGTTGGTGCTCCGCCGATGAGATCGACATCGAGGCCGACGTTGCCCACGGTCACGTGTCCCGTCGTTGCGCTGGTTAGCTTGAACGTCATCGTCGCGCCGTTGTTTGCAAACAACGATGAGTCAATGCCCGGGAAAGGTACTGCGGCGTGGTTTTTGTCGGTGTACGTCCAACCGTAATCAAAGCCATCGGTCGGCTGCGCGGCAGTCCAAAAGCCGACCGTCTTCGCGTTCGTGCTGTCCCAAAGCTCGATGTAAACCGCCGGGAATTCACCCTCGGCGTATGAATCATCGAAAACGGGCGTATTGATCGCTACGCTGAACACGTCGCCGACGGCCATCGGTTGAGCAAAAGGTCGCCGCGCGGCCGTGTAGTCGTAGTCATAGGGAATGCCGGCGTTGCCAAGGCCGAAGGCGGGCGTTCCGATGTGGTTGTATTGCGTTGTGGGAAAGTCGACGCCATCGATGAAATGCGTAAGCGTGTTGTAGGGCGCCACCGGTCCGGCGGCATATCCACCGGTGAAATCCCATGGAAGGAAGCCCGTTCCGCCATTGTCATTGCCGGCCGGGTTCTCAAAGGCGGGGTTCGCGTTTTGCCCCTGCCAGGCGCCGTTCGTGGCGTCGGCCGCATAGGCGGGATTACTAGCGTTGTCCGAAGCGATAATGAGGGCCAACGCGCGATTCGTAGTGGGAAGCGTCGCGAAAGGTGCAAGGACTGCCAACGTGATTGAAAAAAAACGGCGGCTCGTAGTCATCGAAATTCCTCCTGTTGCGGCGTATTCGGTCAACCGAAGTTCCAACGAAGTTATCGAATGCTCAAGGGAACTGTGTTCGTGGTCGTAAATCCAACGAACGCGTTCAACGTCTGTCGGAAGCGGACGAAATGTTCTGCGCGGCGCTCGTCGCTCCGCCGCATTCCAATAAGTTGCTCCAAGTCGTCTTTGTGCCGGCACGTCGGTCGACGAGTGCGGCATGAAGGTTCAACTGCTCGCCAATTTTTAATGGTGTGTGTCCGAGCCGTTCTATCGGGATTTGCGCTATCGCAAGGTATCTGATTCCGCTCGACCACACGCGGCAGTTGAGCGCTGGCTCGGAGTTCGGTGTTTCATCGCCCATGCCAAAGAAAATGCGACTTGTCGGAGCGTTGTCTCCTAGTGCGATATCCCATTCGAGTTGCTCGCTTTTCTGGGGCACGTCTTCGGCGGCGTAGAAATCTTTGTCGACAAATCTGCAACAGGAGATGGCCAAATAGAGGCGATCATCCTGCCAGGTAGCGAGCAAATCGGCAAACGGAATGCCCTCACCTGAACTTGCAATCCGCGCTTGCTGGGTGTCCCAACCGCCGAGGCCGGTCGACGCGTCGCTCGATGCGTGCGGGATTCGTACAACAGCCGGCTGCGCCAAGTCGGCCTGCGGTGAACCGGCTGCGTGCAGCGTCGGCACTTGGGCGTGTGTCCGAGCGAACGTTGCGGTCAGCTGTTCGTAGGGTTGATTGTGAATGTCGATCAAACCAAAGTTGTAATCTTCGCCGTCTGCATCGCGGCCATTCGCGGGCTCATCCGTGTACTGAAACCAATGTGCACCGACCACGTAGGGCAACGAGGCCAGCGTGGAGAGTCGATTGCGAACCGCGGCCGTCCGCTCCGTTTGAGTGTCCACCGTCGTGAAAATGTTGCCGGAGTTCTTGTTGCCGCTCTGATTTTGTTTCGCCGCCACGTAGTATTCGGTCACTAATACCGGTTTCCCGGAGAGGCGATTGAGGCGGTCGAGGTAGTAGAGCGGCAGGTGGCCGTCAGTCCAGGCTGGATGATCGAAATTCGTGGAAACCACGTCGACGTACGGGCCCGCGGCTTGGGCGACTACGTCTGCGCAATAGCCGGGGTAGCGGTCCCCAAGAATCAGGTGGTGAGAATCGTGGCGGCGAATTGCATCGTGCATGGTCTGGTAATAATGCTTAGCCAGCATCGAGGCGAAGCGATCGACAACTCTCATTCCCGCGCCGCCGGACCGCAGCCGCAACTCGCCGCCGGCTTCCAACTCGGCGAAACTTTGAACGTCGACGGGCCGGAAATCGGCTTCGAGCCGCGAAAAATCATTTTCGTAATGTTGTTTGAGCAGTTCGATGAGCGCGCGCCGCGTCAACCGCTCGGGGGACTGCTTCAAGTGGAACATGAACATCGTATCCGGGTACCAACCCAGCTCATTGTCGGTGCACCATCCCAAGAGATGCGGGTCGTCTGCGCGCGGTTCCACCTCGGCAGCGACGAGGCGCTCAACTTTTTCAGCAAAGTGCGGATCGAGCAAATCGTTCCACGGGACCGCGAGCTTCTTGCCGACGTGCAGAACCTCGACGTAAGGCAGCGGCCCCTTCTTTACTTCGGCCGATGACCAGGCGCCCACGGTATTGAAGCCCCAGCCTTGGAGCTGTGCGAGGGCGTCCTCGGCCCACGCGCCCGAATTTGGGTAGTGGTGGAACGCGGCGTAAGCCGGATGCGCGGGATCGTAACGTTCGCGCGTCGCGCCCGGGGAAATTACGTTAACGCCGGAGGAGAAACATCGCTCGCCGTCCGGGCCAACAAACCACCACACGCCATCGCTTTGTTCGACGCGATAGAAGGAGCTTTGTTCCTTGGCGGCGACATCCTGGCATAGCAGGCAGAGTGCGCTGACCGCAATATGGACGGAGGATGCTCGAATCACCCGATAACCTTTGGAAGGTTTTTGCCGCGAAACGCGCTGGAAGAGCCGGAACGCCTAAACATATTCTCTGCGGCTGAGGCGTAAGTGTCACGTTTTCACGCGATTTTCTTCGCCGCAAAATGTTGCTGGTAAAGGCGGTCGGGAGGCTCCCAACCTATTCAGAGCAAAGCAGTTGCGACACGAGAATCAAGTGCCGCGTGCCGCTCGCGCGGCACGATGGTGGTTCATTGGCTGAATCTTCAGATGTCAATTACCATTCAAGGATTAGGAATGCCCGACGGTTGGCGGCGGAATGACATGCGACCGAGCGATTTAACCAGGCAACTAACTGAGACAGACGCGATTACGCCAAGCCGACGCTGGCGGCCTCGATTTCGCCTGGTAACGCTGCTTCTTTTTGTGCTCATCGTGTGTGCAGGGCTGGCATGGCTGGGCGACTGTCTCCGATCTGTAGAGTCGCAGAGAGCGGTCGTTGCCAGGCTGCATCAGCAGGGACCTGGCGTCGTAACGGCACATGGCAACGTTTTGGTGCTTTCACTGAGTTCGACCGGAACCACCGACGAAGACCTCCGCGATATCGATCGCCTTGTCTACCTGCAGCGGCTCGACTTGGCGGATACCCATGTTACCGACGCCGGTTTGCGGCATCTTGCCGGTCTTGGCCGACTGGAGTTTTTGTCGCTCAGCACGAATAAAATTTCGGACGCTGGTATCAAATTCTTGTACGGTTTGACGGCGATGGAGGACTTACGACTTGCGGAAACCGAAATTACCGACGACAGCCTGGAGTACATTTCCCACCTGAAGAAGCTACGCTGGTTGGATTTGGGCGCCACCAAGGTGAGCGACAGCGGCCTGGAGAAAATTCGATCGCTCACCGGTTTGCGACGGCTTTACTTGCGGCAAACTAACGTTACGGATGACGGATTGGATTGCGTCGGAGCGCTGACCGATTTGCAGTTTCTGGCCTTAAACCACACCCGGATCACAGATGCCGGGTTGCCGAAACTGCACTTGTTGCAGCATTTGGAAACGCTGTGGCTGCATCACACATTGATCACGGATGCCGGTTTGCCGAGCTTAGCTGTGCTCAAAAACCTCAGACAACTGGAAGTTACCAAAACCGATGTGACGGACGCCGGAATCGCGCAACTTCAGCGCCAACTTCCCGATTTACGGATTCTGCACTAAGTCCCCAACCGCCGCTGTGGGGTGTTTTCGGGCTACTTTTGCGGTTTGCCCGTGACAGTGAGGCTGTTTCCGCAGAGAGTGGCAGTAGCTGGGTGTGCCTGCGTGCAGTGCTCCGCCGGCGTTTGGGCGGCGGCAAGATAGCTGGTTGGAATTTGGTGTGACTCAACGTCGCATCTGAGTGACGATGAAGTTTCAGCGATCCGAACGATTTGTGGTGTTGTGGACTGCAGCTCAACCCACGATTGCCGCATACATCCGGACGTTGGTGCCGGACTTTCAGCAAGCGGAGGAAGTGCTCCAACGCGTGGCAGTGCGGATGGTGCGCAAATTTGACGAATACGATCCCACGCGCTCGTTTGCGGGTTGGGCGATCGGCTTTGCGAAAAAAGAAGTGCTGTACTATCGCCGCCAACGGGCGACAGACAAACATCGATTTAGCGATGCCGTAGTAGAGCAGTTGTCGGATACGTTTCAGCAGCTCGTCGAGGAAGCGGATCCGGTACGCGAGGCGCTTGCCCGCTGCGTGGAGCAATTGGAAGGCCGTTCAAAGTTGGTGATCGAATTGCGGTATGGACACAATCTGACATCGGCAAAGATCGCGGAGAAGATGGATCTCTCGGCCGGTGCTGTGCGAATGTTGCTTTCGAGAGTCCGTCTGCTTCTGAAAGAATGCATTGAACGGCGTGTGCCCGATTTGAATCCTGGTTCGTCGAATTGAATTGTTTTGCGTGATGACCCCAGAACTCAATAGTTTGATCGAAGATCACCTCGACGGCGAACTGACCGATGCGGGGTTCGATGCATTGTCGAATGCGTTGTATGAAGAGGGCGCGCGCCGGGAATTCGCCGTCAAGTGGATGATCCACTCACTGCTGCACGACTTGGTAAGCCAACGGCATTTTGAGGCCAACACGTTGGCCGAAATGACGGCTGCCAATGATACACGTGTCAACGGAGCAGGCGTCGTTGCGCCGCGGTCAAGATTTTGGATCGGGATCGTAAGCCTGGCCGTTGTCCTTTTGGTTTCGGCAACGGCCGGCATGTTCGTCTATCATTCGTTTCGACCTAGCGCGGTAGCCATGCTCACTCAAACGGCGAACTGCCGTTGGGATGAAGCCGGCAAAGTGCCGGTGGATGGCGCTTTATTGAAAGCTGGCGACACCTTGCATTTGTTGGAAGGCCACGCGCTCGTGACGTTCACAAGCGGCGCCCGTATGGTTCTCGAGGGGCCGACGGAACTGGTGCTCGAGTCGCCATCGGTTGCAACGCTGTCTGGCGGCGCTGTAAATGGACGTGTGCCAAGTCAAGCCGTCGGCTTTGAAGTCAAGTTGCCGTTTGGCACCGTGGTCGACTTGGGCACTGAGTTCGCAATCCGCCTGCGTCCCGATCATTCGTTTAACGTGCAGGTGTTCGAGGGGATGGTGGAGCTGCGATTGCTGAACCGGGAGGGTCACTTCGACGAATCTCCGCTGCGAATATCCCGGGGCGTGGCGGTTAAAGTCGATGCCCAACTTCGCCAGCCGGAAAGCATTGCCTATGATGAAGGGCAGCGGATCGTGATGCCTTAAAGAACGTGTGGCCGGCGATTTGGCACGTTGCCCGAGTATTTCGCTCACTATAATGAGAGCGAGCTGAGAGCTGCTCGAAATCTGCAAGCGGCAGCGTATCATGAGGCCATTTCTCGATGGCGGCGAATTATCACCTGTGAGTTACCCATTCGGCAACACGACACTCGCCGCGACGCTAACGGTTGCTTGCGTCTTTACGCTGCCGCTCCATGCTTCGGCCGCTTCTTCGCCACAGCCGGTTGATTTCGCGCGCGACGTGCGACCGATTTTGGCCAACAACTGCTTTCAATGCCACGGGCCGGACGGAAAGTCGCGTAAAGCGGATTTGCGGCTCGACGTGCGTACGGATGCAGGCAAGATTCGGGGCGCGCAATCGGTCTTGGATGACGCGAAACCAGACGACAGCGAGTTGATCGCGCGCATCACTAGCGAGGACCCTGATACTCACATGCCGCCGCCGGATTCAGGCAAATCGCTCAAGCCCGAACAGGTGGAAACCCTCAAGCGATGGGTCATGGAAGGCGCGGAGTACAAACAGCATTGGTCTTTCTTAGCGCCGGAGCGGCCGCCGATCCCAGAGGTCCGAAACAAAGGCTGGGTCCGCAATCCGATCGACGCGTTCGTTTTGAGCAAGCTGGAGCGCGAAGGACTGCAGCCCTCACCCGAAGCGAGCGGCGATGTTCTGCTCCGTCGGCTTTCGCTCGATCTCATTGGGCTGCCGCCGACGCCCGAGGAAATCGCTGCATTCCGGGAAGGAAAGAGCGGATCTTCCTACGACGAACAGGTCGAGCGTCTGTTGCGGTCGACTCACTACGGCGAACGCTGGGGACGGCTCTGGCTCGATGCGGCTCGCTACGCAGACTCGGACGGTTTTGAAAAAGACAAGCCGCGGTTTGTGTGGATGTATCGCGATTGGGTGATCAACGCACTGAACGCGAACATGCCCTACGACCAGTTCGTGGAGGAGCAAATCGCCGGCGATATGCTGCCCCATCCGACGCAGGATCAGCTCGTGGCAACCGGGTTTCTGCGGAACTCAATGATCAACGAGGAAGGTGGAATTGACCCTGAGCAATTTCGCATGGAAGCAATGTACGATCGCATGGACGCAATCGGCAAAGGCGTCCTCGGACTCACGGTGCAATGCGCTCAGTGTCACAACCATAAATACGATCCGCTGACGCAGACCGAATACTACCGGATGTTTGCGTTCCTCAATAATTGTCATGAAAGTCAGGTCGCGGTTTACACACCTGAGCAGAATCAAGAATGGGAGGCGACGTACCCATTAATTCGCCGCATTGAAGATCGCTTGCGCGCTGACCACCCCGAATGGCAAAACAGGATGACCGCGTGGGAGGCGGCTGTTCGCGACGATCAACCGAAATGGACACCTGTTCGCCCAGATGCCGACACAACCGGCGATCAGAAGCACTACGTGCTGGAGGACGATTCGGTGCTTGCGGCCGGCTATGCACCAACTAAGTTCGGCACCTATTTTACCGCAGAAGTTAAAGCGCCGCGGATCTCCGCGGTGCGGCTTGAAGTGATGAACGATCCATCGCTGCCGCACGGCGGCCCCGGGCGATCGATCTACGGCACGTTCGCGCTCACCGAATTTGAAATGGATGCGGCACCGCTCGATCATCCGAATCAATGGAAGAAGTTGAAGCTGGCCAACGCGACGGCGGACATCAATCCGCCGGAGCGCCCGTTGGATAAGGCGTTTGATGACCTCAGCGAGCGCCGGCGTGTGACAGGCCCGATCGACTTCGCCAAGGACGGCGATGATCTCACGGCGTGGACCGTCGAAATCGGCCCGGGTCGTAGCAACGTTCCGCGGAAGGCCGTCTTCACACTTGCGAAGCCGCTGGAGTCATCGGCGGGTGTGCGGCTACGGTTCAAACTCATTCAGGATCACGGCGGTTGGAATAGCGACGATAACGAGAACAACAATCCCGGGCGGTTCCGCTTCTCGGTCACCGCGGCGGAGAATGCAGTTGCCGATCCAGTGCCGGCCGATGTCCGCGCGATCTTGCAAATTCCTGCTGACACACGAACTGCAGATCAACGCGATTGTGTGTTCAGCCACTGGCGAACCACAGTGCCGGAATGGCAAGAAGACAGCCGACGGATCGAAGCGTTGTGGCAGAGCCACCCGCGCGCGACAACGCAGCTCACGCTCACGGAGCGACAGAAACGGCGCGATACGCATCGTCTGGAGAGAGGTAATTTTCTGGCCCCGGCAGAAGAAGTGACACCCGGCGTACCGGCGTTCTTGCACCCGCTCGCTGAAAATACAGATACCAATACCGCGCCGCCGACACGCCTCGATTTTGCAAAATGGCTCGTGAGCCGCAAGTCGCCCACAACGGCGCGGGCGATCGCCAATCGCATTTGGCAGGCATATTTTGGCACAGGCTTGGTTGCCACTTCGGAGGACTTTGGTACGCAGGGCGATCCGCCCTCGCATCGCGAATTGTTGGATTGGCTCGCGGTCGAGTTGATGGATCACAACTGGGACCTAAAGCATTTGCATCGACTGATCGTTTCGTCCGCCACCTATCGGCAATCCAGCGTTATCTCACCGGAACAATTGGGACGCGACCCGGAGAATCGGCTCCTCGCCCGCGGGCCGCGATACCGTGTGGATGCGGAGGTCGTTCGCGATGTGGCCCTGGCGGCCAGCGGATTGCTGTGCGACAAAGTCGGCGGCCCGAGCGTTCATCCGCCTGCGCCGGAGTTCCTCTTCGCTCCGCCAGCCAGCTACGGGCCGAAAACTTGGAAGATCGATACAGGCCCGGATCGCTATCGACGAGCGTTATACACATTTCGTTTCCGCAGCGTGCCGTACCCTGTGTTGCAAAACTTTGATGCGCCGATCGGCGAAGTGGGGTGTACGCGTCGCGCGCGTTCGAATACGCCACTTCAGGCTCTGACAACGCTCAATGAACCGCTCTTTGTCGAGTGCGCACGCGCGCTGGCGTTGCGAACCATCGCCGAGGGTGGCGATGGTGACGAAGCGCGAATCGCGTATGCCGTTCGGCGATGTTTGTCGCGTGAACCGAAAGCCGCAGAGCTAGCTATGCTTCGCGAATTTCTCGAGACTCAAAAAGAGCGATTTAACGCCGGCAACCAAGACCCCTGGTCATTGTTAACGGATAGCGCCAAAGACAAGCCGGCTCTTTCAGCCAAACTG
>JABDGM010000091.1 GCA_013286045.1 Planctomycetota bacterium
GTAACGGTGCGGCCGCGCGAACTCCGAGCACGAACGATTGGGTCATGATGCCCGTAACGACTTCGACAAAACTGTTTCCAAGCGCCGCACGCCCAGGGGGCAGCACGGTAAAGGTTTCGAGAAGCGATCGTGTCACAATTCGATGACCACCCACGCCGACGAACACGGCCACGGTGAGGAAATAGTAAAACTGGGCGAACACCGGGATGTCTTCGTCAAAACCAGGGCTCGTTACGTTCGCCAGGGACATGCCGCTCAATTGGCTTACAATCTGTCCGGCTACTTGAACGCCGGAAAAAAGGATATTGATGCCGAGGCCGAGCAACATGCCGACCAGCAATTCATTTACGAGGAGCCGGCCGAATTCGGCAGTGCTATCGATCGCGGGGAGCGACGAGTCGAGAAACACTGGCGTAATGAGCAGCGAAATCGCAACCGCCAGCACGACCCGCACCTGTCGTGGCATGGAGAGCGTGCCAAAAATGGGGGCTGTCATGACGAGCATGCCGGTGCGCGCGAGCACCAGCACGAACACCATAAACCGGCTCACGAGAAATGTTTCGAGCGGGGCCATGGCGTGAGGAATGATACCTTGTCGGGAACGCGGGCGTCGCTAGAGCGAATTCGGAATGTTTTGAATCAGCTCACGCGAATATTCGATCAGGCGAGTCAGAACCCATGGCAGCGAGATTCCAAGCGCGAGCACCATGGCGACGAACTTCGGCACGAAGGCGACGGTCTGTTCCTGAATCTGCGTGAGAGCCTGGATCAGACCGATGATGAGACCGACTACCATGCCGGCAACCAGGACCGGGGCGGCGATCAGTGTCGCGATTATGAGAGCTTCACGGCCCAAATCAATTGCGTCTTGTGGTTGCATGGTGAACGTCGAGAGTCGAGGGTCAAGAGTCGGAAACCGTCGGTTACGATAATACGTGGAAGCTTTGGAGCAGCATTTCGACCACCAGATGCCAACCGTCCACCAGCACGAACAGCAGCAGCTTGAACGGCAGCGAGATCATCACCGGCGGCAACATGAGCATGCCCATGGAGATCGTAACGCTGGCGACGACGATGTCGAGAATTACGAACGGCAGATAGATTTGAAATCCGATCAAGAAGGCAGTCTTTAGCTCGCTCAGCATGTACGCGGGCAGCAACGCGACGAGCGGTACTTCGCGCTCACCTTCCTTCGCGCCGTAGTACACATAGCTAGTAGGGGCGGACTTCGAAGCCTCTTGCTCCTGCGGCAGGTACTTCAGAAACAGATAGACGTCATCGTCGTTTCCCGTCCGCTGGATCTGGTGTGCCATAAACTCGCGCACCGGTTCGACGGACTTATTAAATGCCTCATTGAGCGAAAGTTCGTTGTTCGTGTATGGCTTAATTCCCTTTTCGTACGATTCGGTCCATACAGGGGCCATCAACAGGAACGTCATGAATAAGGCGATGGATGTGACGACCTGGCTTGGCGGAAGTTGCTGTGTGCCGAGAGCTTGGCGAAGAAGTCCCAGCACGACAATGATCCGTACAAACCCGGTTGTCATCAACAGAATCGCAGGCGCAAGGCTGACGACGGTCAGCAGCAGCATGATCTGCAGCGTGGACGCGAGGCCTTGCGGGCTCGTCCAATCTGCGGGGCCGCCAATGCCCTTTGGTAGAAGCGACGTGAGAGGCGAACCGCCTTGCGCCATCGCAGGCGCCGCGAGCAGTAGCGCGGCAACGAACGCGCCCGCGATCTTCAGCAGCGAGTGTTGATGCAGCCTACGCACGCGCGGTCCCTCGGTGGCTGCGATACGCGGACGTCGCCGACGCGAGCGAGGCGGGAAGTTTGTCGCTACCCAAAAAGCCGCTAGCGGCGGGTTCGGCGCTGAACTGCTGAAAGACTTGCTCAAAAAGCTTGGTGGTGCTTTTTGCGTCCATTTGTTGGCACAGCCCCAAGAGCCGGTCAACCTCGGCTGCGTCGGTGACTTCGGTGAGTGTCGTTGGCCCCGTGGGCGTGAGCGCTACGAGCACAAGTTTGTTGCCGACACGCAGCAGCTGAGCAAATTGGCGGGCCGCAAGTGGGACTCGGCCGAGGACGTCAACGACGTCGTTCGGTAGCATGCCCCGGCGTGCCGCTGTGGACTTCCCGCCGCAACGGATGGCCCAAGTGAATAGCAGAAAGGCACCGATAACTATCGAAAGCCCTGTGATCATCGTGTAGGCGGATTGCAAAGGAATGCCGAAATCGGCAAGGCGATGAGGCACCGGGGCCGAGTGACCGCTTTGGGGCGCACCTAAATCGCCGCGACTCGGCGGCGCCAACTGTCGTGATATTTGGTCGGTTGGCGCTGGTTCTTCGTGTGACGCCTGTTTTACGCGCGCATCGTTCTCACGCGGTACCGGCAAAGCAAGCGGCGGAACTGAAAACGTCGCGGGCTGTTGAGCGATGTCGCGTTTTTCGGTTGAGTACACAGATGTGCTGTGACCGTCCTGCCAATCGGGCGGCGCGGGGGTATTTTCGGCCCTTATTGGCGCAGTGAGCAGCGCGAAAAGTAGGCCGCCGGAAACGATTCGCATGGCTGGCAACATGAATTCGCGACGAACGGATTCGACCGCCGTCTCCCATTGCGAGATGAGATCCAGAGAAGAGCGCAGCACGGACGATCGAGTTCGCCGCGCGACGGTCGCTTATAGAAGTTCACCGGAGTTCCGGCCAGGGCAACTGCGTGCAAGCGTACGAAACGCGCTGCTAACGTTGAGAAAGGCGGCGGCGGAACGGTTGCCGCTAGCTGGTGGCATCACCGGCGATTAGCTCGGCTACGCGAACGCAAAAATTGTCGTTCAGCACCAACACTTCGCCGCGGGCGATGAGGCGGCCATTGGCGTAGATATCCACCGGATCACCGGCGAGCTTATCTAGCGTAACGACTGCGCCCTGCTTGAGCCGCAGCACCTCTTCTAAATGCATCTGGGTGCGCCCGAGCTCGATCTTCAAATCGAGCTGCACGTCGCGAAGCAGGTCGAGGCTGGCTTGCTCGTTGGCGGCCTGGCTGCCGAAAAGGTCTTTAAATTCGAATGGCTTCACGCCGGGCGGCAACGGGGCGGGCTGTTCGTCGATGGCAGCCAGACCCGACTGGGCCTGATCGAGCAATTGATCGATGCTGGATTGATCGATTTTGGCCGCGGCTTGTTCGCCGCCGAGAGCATCGTCGTTCGTGGCGACTTCACCTGGTTGCGATTCGTCAGCCATCGAACATCCGTTGTTCTAGCGAGCGGATCGATCCGGATTCCGCAGCACTGCAAGTCGTGCGGCCTACCGCTCGACGAAGTTAAACTTGCTGAACAGCACTTCTTTGAGCAAGGGCTGCCCCATAGCGCGGTTGGTTTTCTCTAAAATCTGGCGTTTGATCAACCCCAACCCGGCGTCGGTCAGGTCGGTGGCTTCGGCGCCGTGCATCGTCATCGTGATTTGCTCGCGAATGCGATTCTTGCTTTTCTCGAAACGTTTTTCGAATTCGGGGGCGTCTTCCGCTAGCACAGTGCCATACACTTCGAAATCAACCGCCAGCGTCGTGTTCGTGCCCGGATTGAAGCGAGTGACGTTGTAAGTCCCCAGCTCCACTTCGTGCAGTTCTTGCTCGTTCGTAGCTTCGGCCGGCGCGGCCTTCGGGTTCTCCTCATGCTCAGCGGCAGACTTTCCGCTCGAGGCCGCGACAAGTTCGCGGGCGAGTTTTTCGGTGTCTTTCGCCGAGGGTGCTAGCATCGAGGCCACGACCACTTGCACGACGACGATCACCGAAATGAACGCGATGGCCTTCACGATCCGAAACAGGCCTTTGCCCTTTTTCTTGGGTGCCTCGTCCGATGTTCCTTCGTGTTGTTGTCCCTCGTCAGCCACGGCAGGCATCTCCACTAATCGTTACAACGCGCAGCTTCGGCGCAATCGCGCCGTTTGCACGACGTTGTGCAGCACGGCCCGCTGCAAACGTAGCTTACAGAGAAGCGCCGTGGCGGCCTGTTTTTACCGGCCGTTGAGCGTTAGCCGGCCCGCAAGTTCAATAGCTCGTCCAGCAATTGCTGGGCGGAGGTGATGACCCGGGTGCCGCCGCGGTACTGAGTCGACGCCAGGATCAGGTCGATCAGGTTCTGGCCGATATCGGAATTTGAAAGCTCGACGGCACCGGCCGTTAGCGAACCGATGCCGGAGTTTCCGGGCACATCGAGCAGCGGCTCGCCGGAGTTGACGCCTTCGGCATACAGGTTGTTACCAACTTGCTGCAAGCCGCCGGCGTTCGAGAACCGAGCCATCAGTATTTGGCCCAGATCGCGTGTCACACCGTTCGAGTACACGCCCTTAATGCGGCCGTTTTCGGTGATCGAAAAGCTCGAGAGCGTACCTGCGGCGAAACCGTCTTGGCTCGAAGCCTGTACGCCGGTGGAGCTTTCGCTAAGTGCCGTCACTTGCGAAAAATCCAGGCCGAACGTCACCGGCGAATTCGAGGCAACATCTTGCCGGTTGATTGAGACGGTATCATTCGTCGTACTGAGGAACTTGCCGGAGCCGTTAAACGAGATGAGACCCGTTCCGACGGCCGTGTCGCCATCCGTCGCCTGATTATCGGCACTGGTCGCGTACCAGCGGTAGGTCGTCACGCCGTTGGCGGTGGACTCCAAACTGGTTGTGAGACGCACGGTGAGGGGAATGCCCAAGCTATCGTAGGCAATCATTTCAGACGACGTGCCGGCGCCGTTGATGTCGTTTGGATTTGTAATGGCAAACGGAAGGTCGACCGACTGTGGCGCCCCGTTGGCGGCGGTTAGTTGGAACGCGGTTGCTTTTACATTCACGGCATTGGCGATGCCGTCGTTCGACTCGAATTTAATGGTGCTGTCGCCCGTGAGCACGCCACCGGGGCTGCCGGTAAGCGGGTTATCCGGATCACCGCTGGTCGTCTCGATGCCGAGCGACTTCTGCATGAAGCTGATCAGGTCGGCTACGGTTGTCGAATTGGTGATCGTAAGTTGCTTCGTCGGCAAATCAAGGCCGCCGTCAGCGCCTTTACTGCCCGTGAAGGACAGCGTGCCCGTCGTGAACGGTTTCACATAACTATTGCCATTAAAGGTCGATACGTTGACGAGCGGCGTGGTGTTGGTGACTTTGGGTCCGTTGCGGTCGAGAACCTTTGTCGGATCGACGATCGAGGCGTCGGACTTGGAGTCGATGTACGAAGTGGTGCCGGTTGGAATTTCGGCCACTTGGTAGAACGTGCCGGGAGCATCATTGCTGTTACGATAGATGCGAATATTCGTAAACTGCGGATCCGTGGGTTGCGGTATGTTCTCCAATCGAACCCGCTCGTCCGTCTGCGAGATCGCGATGGTCGAGGATTCGCTGCTCGGGCGAGTTTCCAAGCCGCTGGCGTTAACATACGTGTAAAAGTAGTTGTAACTCGTGTTGGTGTCCAAGTTGTTCGAATTGAGCGTTGTCGTTCCTGCGGCCGCGTTATCCGTGAAAGTTGTGGCTCCTTGGCCGACTGTTCCCACGAGCTTGTATTGACCGTTCGGGTCGTTCACGTCGAGGCGATAGATCTCTTTCTGGGTAAAGACGGTCGGATTATTTGAAGTCGGCAAGTTGGTTAGGTCGATCGCGCCGTTTCCAGGAGCAGGGACCGTTACGTTGCCGCCAAACGCCTGCGACGCGGGGCCTTCGTTAGCGCCGGCGAACGCGTTGGGATCGACGAAGACGACCTTGTATGCATAGGTGCTGGCCGGAACTGAACCCGTCGATGCGCTGACTGCCGCCGTAGCCGCCGCGACGCTTTGCGGATCCAATACCTTCGCGTCGCCGACGCCGATGTCGCCAGGGATTTCTACGCTGCTATCGCCCAGAACCGCGGATTCAAGTATGCCAGGCGTAGTGGCGACGCCCTCCTTCGCTGGCTGCAAGTTGCCGACGAGGTTCACGTTGCTGGTTTGCTGCGCCACGGCGGAACCGCCGAGCGGGATTGTGAGCGGAACGACTTTGTTCGTATCGATGACGAAATCGTTGTTCACGCCATAGCCAAGCACGCGATCGCCATTCACGGAGGTGAGCTCGTTGTTGGCGTTCGTCTTGAACTGGCCGTTGCGCGTGTAGTATTGTTGACTGCCGCCGCCGGGGCCTTGCACGATGAAGAAGCCGTCGCCCTGAATCGCGAGGTCGAGCGGATTCGAGCTGACTTGAATCGTGCCTTGGGTGAAATCGGGTGCAATTTCGGCGACCTTCACGCCCAAGCCAACTTGCCGCGGGTTCGTACCGCCGCTAGCGGTGCTCGGCGCCGAACCGATACTTTGCGTTTGCAAGAACTGGGTGGCAAACAGCACGCTCGATTCCTTGAAACCGACCGTGTTCGAGTTCGCGACGTTGTTGCCGACAACGTCAATTGTCGTTTCCGACGCTTGCATGCCCGTGAGGGCGGTAGTCATTGCAGATTGCAGACCCATTGCTTATCTCCTCCCCAAAATTGATCGGGCGCGCGGCGCCCGGCCGTGTTTGTTCCTGAGGCCTGGTTAGGCCATGATCGATTTAGTGTGCTGCGAAAGCGGGTGATTCTTATGGACTGCTGGAAGTGGACGAAGGTGTGCTTACATTGCCCTGCGGTTCGATGCCGGATACGTTCGATAGCGTGACGTCGTAGGACCGCGATGTAATCGTCGCCGGTTGGAAGTTTTGTGCAAGCTGCGCTTCTCCCCGTTCGGAATCGGAAAGCTTGTCCACGAACGACGACTGGCCTCCATCTGTAACTTCGCCAATCAAGCGATACGGACCATTGCCCGATGCATCGCTGCGATAGACATACTTTGGACCGGAAGTCTGCGGCAGGTTGTTGATTTGGATCGCACTGTCCTGGTTGGGCGAACCGGTTGTCGAGATCGGATGATCCGAGAAGTCGAGCCCGATCGGAGCCCCGGTGGAATCTTGCCACACAACCTGGTACTTGTAGGAGCCCGCGGTGATGTCGCCGGAGCCGGCCACTGTTCCCAGGCTGGGGTAACTTGCCACGTGCAGCTTCGGAGTGCCGTCGGCAATCGAAACTTTATCGACCACGCCGCTGACTTGTTGATTGTCGTCCGACAAGGCCGTGATGTTGGCCCCAATCAAATTCGTAGCGCTCGAAATGTTTTGCCCCAAGAGCACCGAGTTGAGCGTGCTTGTGAGCTTATCGGTGGATCCCACCTGACGGATTTCGCTTAGCTGCGTGAGCATTTGCGAATTGTCCATCGGATTGAGAGGATCCTGATTCTGCAGCTCTTTGATCATGAGCGTCAGAAATGAACCCAAGTCCAAATTATTGATCGCGTCCGTCGTTCCGCTGTCGGAACTACTTGACGTACCCGTCGACGACGACGATGCGCTCGACGACGATGAGGTGGTGGGTGCAACGACTCCGGCCATAACTTTCTCCGCTCCAATTTCGGAGCGTCTTTCGTTTATTTGATTCCCGGCATTCTGGGTGGCGCCGAAAATCGATTCGAATTCCTGCTTGTTCGACTAAATCACCAAGTTGATTCCATTCGACGTGTCTCGTGGTATTGCAACCGCAGTCTCGGCTGGTGAGCTTTCGTTAATCTGCGGAGTTTTCACCGCCGCCGTTCGACGTGTTTCGTTGTCCTGTGTCTGTTGTTGGTACGGGTTTTGATTGAAGCCGCGCGGATTTGCCTGGCCGCCGTTGTTTTCTTGCTTCACGTCGACATCGAACCGGTCGACTCGAATGTTCTGGTCGGCCAACCGATCGCGCAACGCAGGGAGATGGTCGAGCAACATTCGCCGAGCATTCGAATTGTCCGCTTCGAGAGCGGCAGACATGACGCCGTCCTTCACCGTGAGTTGAATCTTCAATGAACCGAGCTCCGGCGGACTGAGTCGCAGTTGCACGACTCCGTCGCGGTCACTCGCAGTTTGAACGGCCTTGGCTACCCGGCTTACGAACCGGGTTACATCGACAGGCGATGGTTCACTACTTTTCGATGTTTCGCTACTACCGGAAAGGTCTGTGCGTAGGGTGCGACCGAGCGCGCCGAGGGGTGTGTCTGTTTTCGCCTCAATAGGTTTTGCGGCGTCGCCATCGGATTGCTTTGGCTTATCCGCGCCGGAGTCGACCGGCGTCTGAACGGTAATGTTCGCAACCGCAGACGTAGCGCTAGTTGGCGTTGGCGTGGCGACCGTGCCGGTTTGGGCATTGTCGGTCGCCGCATCTTTGTGGGAATGGTTTGTCTCACTCACCGCGGCCGATTCGGATGCCGCTTTGGATTGTCCTGCGGATTGGCTCTCGTCGGCGGCTGCTTGAGTTGTCGCGGTTGCGCTCGCAGTTGCCGCACTCGCTGTACCCGAGCCCGCCGCGGCCGATTGGCTCGCGTTCGATTCCTGGCTTGTGCCTCGCGCGGAATCGTTAGCCGTGGTACCCGCGACCGCTTTTGCGGAGCGTGCTGCCGTCTTTGCGGTTTTCGCGGTGGCGTCGCCTTTCTTTTGCGTTGCATCTGCAGCACCTGTGGCAGCAGTGGTCGCGACTTGCCCGGTCTTTGCGGCTTCGACGCTGGCCGTTAACTCGGCAGTGGATTCATTTGACTGCGCTTTGGCTTTCGTGTCGACGGCGGACTGGGTTTTCGTCCCGGAGCCCGGGACCTTCGAGAGCTCATCCGAAGCGATCTTGTCTTTCCCCTGGTCCGCCGCGCTTTGCTCAGCGTCTTTCGATGAATCGGTAGCGGGTTTCGCGGCGTCCTGCGCGGCAGGTTGTGCCGCACCCGCCGCGGCAGCCACTGGCGCGTCGTCCGACTTGTCTTGATCGTGCTTGGCGTCGCGATCGTCGTCGCGCGAAGCCGCATTCGGCGTGTTGTTGGCCTGCGTCGAGTTTGACTGTTCCGTGGAATCGTTGGTCGGCTGGTCTTTTTGCGGCGGCTTGCTGATCGTCGAGCGAGCTGCCGAATCGTTCGGCGACGTGTCGTCGTTATCAGCCGTCGATCGCCGCGCAGGCGAATAGCTGGAGCTTGAAGCGGACCGGCTCGGCGGTCGCGAGATGTCAAACACTGAAGACGCGGCCTGGCTCAAATGATTGTCGAAACCCGTTGAGTCGTCGTCGCCACGGTTCGTGGTCGGCGTACGATCCGGCACAGGCGGAGCGATTTGATACAGGTATTCAAGGCTCGTAGGGTTCATGGCAGTGCGCGCTGTGCGCCCCGGATCCAAGGTTACTTCTTGCTTTCCGCTTCAAGTTCGCCAAGCGCCTTTTCCAGCTTCGAGCTGTCCGCACCGCTGCTGATAATTCGCTCATGGATTTCGTGCAACTGGGTCAGTTCTTCCGGCGTAGAAAACGTTTTGAGAATCTTGGCAAGTTTGCTTTCCGACATTTTGCTCATGAGCAAGATTGCATCATCCATTTTCTTTTCGGCGATCCAACGCATGAGCTGGTCTTTGCCAACGTCCGGCGTCACCTGTTCCAGTTGACTGACGACTTTAGCCACATTCTGCTGCGACGTGAGTTCTTGTTCCTGTTTCAGTTGGCTCTTCACGTCCTGAGCCAGGCGGTCATAACGGGCCGTTTGTTCGACCAGCTGCTGATAGGAGTTGTCGTATTCTTGTTTGCCTCGCTGGAGCGAGAGTTGCTTGACTTCAAAGTTCCGATCCAGAATTTGCTGATGATGCGATACTTCGTTGAGCGACGGCTCTTCGGGCGGCACTTCATTGGGCGACTTCTTATCGTCGGCCGCCATCTTTTGCAGATCGACATCTTGCATCACTGCCATGAGTCGAAACAGCTTGGCGTTGTTGAGTTGATCGGTGTGAAATAAGTAGCCCACAATGAGCGCAAGGGTGATCACCGTCGCCACGCAGAGGTAGGCGATGAGACCCAGCAGCATGTCGATAATCTTACCCATGACTTCTAACTCGCGCTGCTTCGCCAGCGTTGCGTGGCGACATCGTCTAGCTGTTTAGTTTCTAAGCGCTGTTGCTCTTTGTTGAACTCTGCTTGGTGACGGTCATCGAGCATTTCCAATGCGCGCACTTCGCGGTCGGATTCGACGAGCAACTGCCGCCGGCGTTCCGACTCAGCCGCCAGCAGAATCGCTTGCTTCGAAAGCTCCTGACTGCGCACTTTCAACAGGAGCTCATATCGCTGCGCCTCAAGCAATTGGTTAACGTTCAAATACTTTCCAGCGGTCGCGGCACGCTGCAATTCGCGCAGCGATTCGCTCTCGGCGGACAATTCCGCCCGATTTTCCGCCAATATTTGCTCGGCTCGAAACGCGTCTGCAAGGGACGAGCGTTGTTCGTCGCGACGCGCTTCTCTCACGCGCTGCAAGGTTTCGAGCCGGAATTTGTATTTCGCCATTGGTCGTTACGTATTAATTTGTGCGCAAGCCCGCGCCGCCGCCGTTCGCGTTCAGGGGCGCAAGCGTAGCCGCGGCGGGTGCGGCTAATTTTGCCTGGCACTGGGTGGCCAGCGCGATCAGCTGCTCAATTGTTTTGTCGTACGGAAGCGCCGAATCTATCGATTGTCGAAGAAGCGTGTCGACGGCCTCGCGCGATTCTACTGCTACGTCGACTGTTCGATTCGTTCCTCGCCTGTAAGCTCCAATCGAGAGCAGATCTTCGTGTTCGGAATAGGCAGATAAAAGTTGCCGGACCGTAAGCGCCGCCGCCCGGTGTTGGGGCGTCGTAATGTCTTTCATCACCCGGCTTACGCTCGCCAAAATATCGATCGCCGGATAATGACCGCGGCCAGCCAACTTTCGCGAAAGCCACACGTGGCCATCGAGCAAGCCTCGCATCGTATCGGCCACAGGTTCGTTTTCGTCATCGCCTTCAACCAGCACGGTGTAAAATGCCGTGATGCTGCCTTTGACGCTTTGACCTGCGCGCTCCACTAACCGTGGGAGCAGGGCGAACATCGAAGGCGGATAGCCGCGCGTCGCCGGCGGTTCGCCCGCCGCTAAGCCGATCTCGCGTTGAGCCATCGCAAAGCGAGTCACAGAATCGATCAGCAGCAGCACTTGTTTGCCTTGATCGCGAAAGTATTCCGCAACCGCGGTAGCGGTCGAGGCGGCTTGCACACGCGTGAGCGCCGACTCATTGCTGGTGGCAACCACAACCACGCTGCGAGCCAAACCTTCGGGACCAAGGTCGCGCTCGATGAATTCGTTGACTTCGCGACCACGCTCGCCGACCAAGCCGGTGACAATGACGTCCGCATTTGTGTAGCGGCACATCATACCCAGCAGCACGCTCTTACCAACGCCGGAACCGGAAAAGATTCCTAGCCGCTGACCACGACCGCACGTTAGCAATGCATCCACGGCGTGAACGCCGGTCGCAAGCGGTTCGCGGATCCGAGGGCGGTCCGTAGCCGCCGGTGGCAAGCGGTCTATGCGAGCCCGACCTGCCAGGCGCGGCTGTGGCCGACCGTCAATGAAATTTCCATGCGCATCGAGCACGCGGCCCAAGAGCGATTCGCCAACTTTGAGCGTGCGGCTTGTACGGACCATGTGGACGCGCTGGCCGCGCCGGATGCCGGTCGTTGCCGATTGAAGATAGACAATGGTCTGCCCGTCGCGGAAGCCAACTACCTCGCCACCGCACTCGGTGTCGCCGTCTCGATCAACGCGCACAACCGCCCCGACCGGCGCCGGGAAGTCGGCCACAGCGACGGTCATGCCGACTGTCTCTGCCACCGTCCCGATAAGGGACGCGGTCATCGTCGAATTCAGGTTTTCGTAAAGTGTGGCTTCCATGCCGCGGTCGATTGCGTCCTTGCTGCTTGTTACGTCAATTCCTGTTCGATTCGCTTGAGCTGCGTTTCAATTTGGAGATCGACTTCCCCGTGTTTTGTTTCAACACGACACCCGCCAGGTGCGATCGTCGCATCGGCGAGAATTTCATTGGGCGACAGCTTTGCCAGGCTCGCCGCGACGCTCTGCAGCTGCGAGCCGAGATAGGTGTAGTCCGTCGGGTTAACGTAGAGTTTGATTTCCGTTGCACCCGCCGCCAGACGCAGCGCCTCGCGAATCGTTTCGAGCGAGATTTGCGGGTTCTTGGTCGTCTCGCGTCGGATGATCCGTTCCGCGATCGCTGTCGACACTTTTAACGCCGAGTTTTCCCATTCCACAAGCAGGGCGCCCTTCAAGTCGCCGATCTCTCGGACTACTTTCTCAAGCGCCGGCAAAAGGGTCTGCATCCGTTTGGCGACTTTTTCCTCGAGGATCCGTTCGACGGCCGCTTCGGCAGCCTTGCGTCCAGCGACTTCCGCCTGGCGGCGAACTTGCTCCGCTTGTTGGTGCGCCTGCTGTACGATTTTCGCGGCTTCGGCCCTTACCGTGCCCAAATAGTCATCCGCTTGCCCGCGCATATCCGCAAAGTTGAACGAAACCGCCTGGGCATCTCGCCCCGACGGCATGTTGTGAACACTATCTTTGCGAATTATGGTGGCCATTTTTCTGTATCGATCGTTCTAGCGCCCAGCGGTCGCAAGCGACTGGCGACGTCGAGCCAGAAGTTGCGCCGCAGTATCGGCGACAATCTGCTGCGCCCCTGTGACATCGCTTAATTTAGTGGGGCCCAATCTCCGCAGCTCGTGACGAAATGCACGTGCTACCCGTTTCGGCATTTGCGAGGTGATTCGGTCGACAAGCTCTTCATCCGAGCCGGCGAGAGCAAGCGCCAATACGTTTGCATCTACTTCGTGGAGCACCGCAGACAGCGCGGCTGTATCGAAGTGCACTAATTGCTCGAATGCTATGCGCGGTTGGGGCGCGGGCGGTAAGGGCGCCGGTGACGGCGCAGCCTTCATAGGTGCCGAATACTGTTGTTGCCGGTCCGAAGCAAAGTCGTCGCGCGATGCTTGTAGAAAATCCAAATTGGGCGACGCCTTGCGAATTTCGGCTCGGCGCTTTTCCTCGAACGGCTTCACAGGCGAAATGTGCTCGGCGACTTCCGCACCGCGTATTTTCAAATTGCTCATGATCGAGCGACGCGTCTTAGGGTCCGCTGCCGCGAGGATTCTGTTTACAGACTCCCGCCGGCGGGCAGTCGCCGCGCGGTCTTCGGTTCGCGTGCCTAGCCAAAGCGCGAGCTCGCGCTCAATGACGGTAACGCTCGCTGGGTCAGTTTCCCCCAGTACGGATAGTCGCTCCACCGTGTCTGCTTGAACTTTTGCTGGCAATGCCGCTAAAATTTCCGCTGCTCTTTCAGGTGTAAGATGGGCGAGCACGACAGCAATCGTTTGCGCGTGTTCGCGAACTAACATCGCCACGACCGCAGGTGTCGAAGCCCCGACCAGGAATTCGAATCGTTGCATCGATGGGGGCGTCGCTTCTTGGTCAATGTTCGTGACGTCTTCGCCAAACGGGGCCGACAACGCCAGTTCGACAGCGCTAGATGCGTTCTCGCCCATCATCGGACGAACTCGCCGAAATTCGGCCGCGACATCCGCCTGCTCCTCGTGATCGAGTGGCCCCAACTCACGCAGCGCCGTTCGAATCGCAGCAGCTTCCGCCTCGGACAATTGGCTGAGCATGATGGCCGCCGTGTCGGCATCCAGGCTGCGGACCAAAACTGCGGCCTTGCGTATGTTGGCGCTTGTGTTCATCAATGACCTAATGGGTACCAGTGAAATCGAGGACGCATAGGGAAGTGACCCTAGCCGGCCTTACCAATCCACGCTCGCAAAATGTCGGCCGCCGCGTCGGGGTCATCGCGCACGATGTCTGCCAGATCGTCTTTCAGTGAGTTGCCTTTTCGTAAACGCAACTTTGGCCGCTCTTCTTGCTGCTCGGAGGACGCATCACCCTTCGCCTGCGGCTCATCGCCCTGAAGCGCCAACGCGGGCCCCGCCGCAGAAGCATTCCCCGGATCGGCTTGCTTGCCGTTCACAGCGGATCGCAGGATGAGCAGGCTAAACATGGCGACGCCCAGCATCGCGAGCGTGTTCCAATAGCGGCCGAACCACGAGCCCGCGTTGCTGGCAAGGGATGGCGGCTCGATCGTCGGCGCCGGCAGTGAGTCGAGCACGACAACGCGCACGT
>JABDGM010000092.1 GCA_013286045.1 Planctomycetota bacterium
TACGCGGATGCGAAATACGCGCACGGTATCGCGGAAACGTTTTCCGTCGACCAAACGCTCCATTCGCTGTTCGGTGCCTCGAAACTGGCGGGCGACGTGATCGCCCAAGAGTACGGTAAATACTTCGGCCTGAAGACGGGCATCTTCCGCGGAGGCTGCCTGACGGGACCCCATCATGCCGGGGTCGAGCTGCACGGATTTTTAAATTACCTCGTCATGACCGCGCTCAAAGAAAAGCCCTACACGATCTTCGGTTACAAGGGAAAGCAAGTTCGCGATCAGATTCACAGCCATGACGTCATCAACGCGTTTTGGCAATTCGCCCAAAATCCGCGGCCGGGCGAGGTCTACAATCTCGGTGGCGGAAAGCAAAACGCCGCGAGCCTGCTGGAATGCGTCGATATGATCGAACAGGCTTCGGGTAAAAAACCGAAGCTCACCTATCAGGATCAAAATCGCGTGGGCGACCACATCTGCTACTACTCCGACCTGCGCAAGCTGCAATCGCACTATCCAGAGTGGAAGCTCACGTATTCTCTGCCGCAGATCGTGGACCAGATGGTGCAGCTGATGTCGGACACAGCGAAGGCTTAAACTGGCACCGCGCCGGTTTCGCCGAGCACCCATGACCACGAGAGATATTTCGGATCTTGCGGCAATCCTTGTCGCTCGCGAATCCGTGCGGTCCAATGGGCTTTGAAGTTGTCTGCGGAATGGTACCTTATGAACCGCTCGATGGCGGGCGACTTAGTTCTCATCCCCACGTTCGCGAACGCCGACTGGAGCACTTTGGCGAAGGCCTTGGAGTTCCAAACATTCACGGGCCAACCGATTTTGAATCGGCGAACTGTCTGAGCCGCCCAGCCGAAGTCGTCTACGATCACGGGCCTGCCGGCGGCCGTGGCGCGAATGACAAAACTCGATGACCCCATGCGATAAGGGCCCGGCGTACACACCACATCGCTCGCCATCACGGCAAGCATCACTTCATCCAGGTCGAGGTGACGATCCACCATCACGATGCGATTCGCCCGCAGCAAGTCGCTGTACTTCTGCTGAATATGATCGCGAACAGCATCGCTAATCGGCCCTGCCAAAAGCAACCGATCGGCAGGCTTCAGCTTCGCCTTGCGAAAGGCTCGCAACAACAAGTCGACGGCAACCAGGTTATACAGGACGCCCAAAAAGCCCACGTAGTTGCTATCTTCCGGTACGCCCAACTCGCGGCGTGCTTCGGCCGGTTCCATCGGAGTGACTGGTTCAATAGGATCGGGCATCAATCGAAAATGTGAAGCCAAATCTGGATGCAGCCGGCGCATCATGTCATACGGAATCGAATCCAGAAAATGCAACACATCCCAGTTTGCGCGCGGCAACATAAACCGCGACGCAATGCGCCGCACGTGCTTCCGCCAATGCGGGGCCGGGTAAGCGAACGTGCCTCGAAAGAAGAGTCCCTCGGCCTCGACGCCCGGCGGCCACCCGAACGGCCGACGCATCATCCGACGCATTCCTAAATGCACGGTCGCATGATCGGCGTACGGAATCCAGATCTGGTCCGGCTGCCGACGCTTCATGAGCGTGTCGAGTGTTTCGAACAGCTTCGGCATCTCACGCGGGGAGTCGTAGCCGGGCTCCAGCGATTCGTCCCATTCGACGCCCGACATCACATCTTGCAGATGAATGCCGTACTGCTTGGCTTGCGACGCGCCGGCGCAGCTCAATACGATCGTTTCTTGATTCAGCTCGGCGAGGCCACACAGCATGTGGCGCAGATACGGCGCGTGATGACCGGTTAGATCAGGTTCGACAATAAGCACCCGCATCGGCGCGCCTAACTAGGCCGTAATTGCCGAAATCGTAAGATTCCCGCACCAACCTTCACCGTCCACTCAGGTCCGTACGATTTCGCCACGGTGGAGCTTCAGATACTCCTCGCGAATCCAATGATACGTCCGCTCCATACCATCTCGTAGCCGAATTCCCGGGGCCCAACCCAAATACTTCTTGATCAACGTGTTATCGCTGTTACGACCGTTCACACCCTTGGGAGCGGAAAGGTTGTGCCGGTGCTTGAATTCGACGCCGGCGATGTCCTCGACCATTTCGACCAGGCCGTTGATCGTCGTCAGCTCGTCGCTGCCGAGGTTGATCGGTTCCTCGATATCGCTGTGCATGATTTTGAGGATGCCCTCAACGCAGTCGTCGATGTACATGAAGCTGCGGGTTTGCTTGCCGTCGCCCCAAATCTCAATTTCGTCGGCGCCGGTTTCGACGGCGTTGATGATCTTGCGGCACACCGCGGCCGGGGCCTTTTCGCGGCCACCGTCCCACGTTCCATGCGGACCGTAGACGTTATGGAACCGCGCGACCCGCGTCACGAGGCCAAAGTCCTCGCGGAAATGGCGGCACATCCGCTCCGAAAAGAGCTTCTCCCAGCCGTAGCCGTCCTCCGGCATGGCCGGGTAGGCGTCCGCTTCCTTGAGCGGCACGACATCTTCACTCCGTTGCTTGTCGGCGTTGTAAACGCATGCGCTCGAAGCATAAAAGAAGCGATCGACCTTTGCTTCCTGTGCGGCTTGCAATAGATGCGTGTTAATGAGCACGCTCAGCATGCACAGCGCTTTGTTATTCTCGATGAACCCCATGCCGCCCATGTCAGCGGCCAGGTTGTAAACTTCGCTCACGCCGCGGCAGGCCTTCACACAAGCTTCACGCAATTTTAAATCGGCTTGTACGTTTTCGACGTCGTCGAATTGTTGGTACCACTCGTCAAATGGTTTGACGTCGACGCTGCGGATCCGCGTGTACCCCGCGTTGCGAAAATGCGCAACCAGATGTCCGCCAATAAATCCACCACCGCCTGCAACAAGGATCAGTTTATCCTTCATGCCTATGCTTTCTGTTGACTGCTATCAAGCTGTCGATTGAATACCGGAATAGACGCTACGAGCCAGCCCATGGCATGCAGCGGGTGCCCCAAGATGCCGCCCCATGTTTTCTCCCTCATTTTAACACGCGAGCGCAACTCGACCAAGCGATGGCGCGCCGTCCCTACGACCGATACAGCCGATTCCAACAACTTGTTGTGTCGAATCGACTCCCCCTGCCAGCTTCGATTTCTTGACACTGTTTTGGGGCACCGTTAGGATTGCGATAGGTGGAAAACGCCGGCCAAATCGCAGTATTTTCGTATTTCGACTTGGCAGGCGCTGATCCCAATTTGCGATTTTTCGCGTGATTCGAGCCACATCGCTTCACCCCATCGTATAGGATTTAGTGCGATACTTTTCTCGTTCTGCACTTCTTTGCAGCTAGACTTGCGACGGGGGGCGTTGCAACGACTTTTGCCGGATGCGAGGAGAGCCTGATCAGATTGCGTGGCATCGTTTTTTGCGACAACGCTGCGAATGTTAGCAATTGCAGCGACGCCGAAATTGACGCCATGGAACCTGCGGTCGGTCGGTAGGCTAGTTCGTTCACGCGCTCCACACTTCCATTGATGATGCAGGCGCTGGCTTTGAAGGAGTTTCCGCTGTGAAGGGTCAGACCGAAGACGTTGGAGGCGATTCTGGAACCGCCATCTTAAGCGCTGGTATGGGACGAGGCACATTTCATTCAAGCCTGCACTACACTCCGGATTCCATCGAAACCGACGAGAGTGGTGAACACGTGGTGCAGGTAAGCCAACGCGCGTTTTCACGCCGAGTCGGCTTTCGCTACAGCATGCAGGTGATTCTCAATAGCCTGCCGCTACTGGCTGCAGATATCCTCGCGATCACGGCCACGATCGGCATCTGCCGGGTCATTTTTTATAAGTTGGGCTTTGTCTCGGTCGGCATGGACGTCTCGGAGTGCCTGCTGCCCGTAGCCACCGGCTTTGTCTTGCTGAATTTTGAGCTCGATCTCTACCCTGGCGCGCGATTGAGCCCGGTCGAAGAGCTGCGCAGGTTAATCGTTTCCGTTACGTGCATGTTCGTCGTGTGGGGCATCGGGGCCGCCATGGCCCGTGGCACGCTCGCTGTACAGCTGTGGTTCTTGATCATCGTCTATCCTGCCTGCGCGTTTGCCCTGCCCATCGCCCGCACCTGGACGCGGCACTTGCTCGGCAAATTCACAAACTGGGGATTGCCGGCCTTGGTGTGCGGCGACGACGCGGCTGCCGTTCGTTTGTACTATTGGCTTGCAGACAACCACCATCTCGGCTTGCGACCGGTCGGTGTTATCGGCAATCGTGAAACGCTGGACGCCGGCGATGACGATAAATGGTACCTCGGCTCGTGGAACGAAACCCAGGAAGTCGCAGAACGGAAGCGAGTGTTTTGGGCCGTCGTCGTGCCACCGGAAGACCGATCGACCTCGATCTCCTCGCTGATTGCCGATTATTTGTTTACGATTCCCCAGGTGCATGTGCTGTCAGAACTGACCGGGCTGCCCGATCATTGGAATCCGCAGCAGCTCGACGGCCTGACCGGCATCCATTTGCAGCAAAACTTGATGCTGCCATTGCCGCGACTCACAAAGCGGTGCATGGATTTTGTCGCTGCGATTCTCGTCGGAATCCTGCTGCTGCCGCTGCTGTTCTACCTTGCGGTCGCGGTCAAAATGTCATCGCGCGGGCCGATCGTTTTCGGTCACACACGCATCGGCCGTAACGGTCGCCGCTTTAAAGCCTTGAAATTCCGCACGATGTTCCAGGACTCGAACCTCGTGCTCGAGCAGTATTTGGAAGCCAACCCCGATGCAATGGAAGAATGGCAGCGCGATCACAAGTTGCGCTTCGATCCGCGCATTACGCGCATCGGCCGATTCCTGCGCAAAACGAGTCTCGATGAGCTTCCCCAACTTTGGAACGTTATCTGGGGCGATATGAGCCTCGTCGGTCCGCGGCCGATCGTGGATGCGGAGATCGCCAAATACGGTCCCTACTACGGCTTCTACACAATGGTGAAGCCCGGTATCACCGGTCTGTGGCAAGTTTCCGGCCGCAACAACACCACCTACGACGAGCGCGTGCAGCTAGACGCATATTACGTCCGCAACTGGTCGCCTTGGATGGACGTCGTGCTCTTATTCAAAACGATCCGCATCGTGCTGTTCGCCAAAGGCGCTTACTAAGGCTCGAGAGCAAGATTCGATCTAAACCGCTGATCGCGCACCGAAACCATGTCGGCACCCAATCTCGATCAGCGGCCGGGTCTGGCGATCCTTTTGAATTCGGTTACGCCATACCACGTCAATCTTCACCGATTGGTCGCAGCTGGAATTCCTGAGCTAAAGTTCCATGCGCTCATTTCCCACGGCGCCGCCGACTTCAAATGGCGTGTGGAAGGCATTCCCCCGGAAATCAATCTCGTTCGATTCGGCCGCGATGACGAGCACCCGCTCGATAATCCGCTCCGCCATCCGCTTTGGGACTGGAAGAAAGGCGGACGGATTATCCGACACATTCGGCAAAACCGTGTGCAGGCCGTAATTATTAATGGTTACCGCTTCGTGTCGTATCTGCGCGTGATGGACTACTGCTACCGCGCCGGTATCCCGTTCTTCCTCAACAGCGACAGCAACATCCGCGCAGAATGGCCGCTCAGCCCTTCGAAGAGCTTCTCCAAACGCACGATCTATAGCTGGTGGATTAAGCGCGCGTCAGGTGTCATGCCCATGGGCAGGCTAGGGGACCAGTTTTTCACCAAATACGGCGCCGATTCGAACCGTTTTTACCATGTGCCCTGCTGGCCCAATTACGACTCGTTTGCCAGGGTCGATCAGGAACAGTTGCAACGATTTCGCCAAAAGTACCGGTTGAATGACGAGCGTAAGTACATTCTTTACCTTGGTCGCCTGGTGCCAGATAAGCGGGTAGACTTGCTCATAGATGCCTTTGCCGAGGTTGCCGACGATCGGCCCGATTGGGATTTGCTGATCGTCGGCGATGGGGTCTTACGAGACGAGCTTCACCAACGCGTGCCCGAGAGATTGCGATCGCGCGTGGTGTGGACGGGGTTCGTCGACGGCGCCGAGACGATTGCTGCCTACCATGCGGCGGAAATTCTCGTGCTGCCGAGCGATATGGAGCCTTGGGCACTGGTAGTTCAAGAAGCCATGGCGGCCGGCCTGGTCGTGATTTCCAGCGATCGGCCCGGCGCTACGTATGAATTAATTGAAGATGGGAAAAGCGGACGAGTTTTTCCCGCCGGTAATAAACAAGAACTAAAACGCGCGCTGCTCGAGATCACCCCCGCAGATGCGCTCGAACGCTACAAACAACAATCCCGAGACCGGCTCGCTTATTGGAGAGAAATCGCTAATCCGGTTGCCGAGATCCGCCGAGCGCTTTGCGACGTCGGCGTATTGAAGTCCGGGAAGGTCGATTTGATCGACGCACAGCAAGCCGTTCAGGCGGCCAATCGATAGAGCACCATGGCGCAAGGCTTAGCCCAACTTCCGTATACTCGCACGATTCCGGCAACGAATGGCCGCGATGGTTGGATTGCGTACATGCGGGCCGGAAGCCTGTCCGTTTGGCTGCTCACGCTGCTCCTTCCGTTCTTGCTAGTCAAGGATTGGTCCTCGTGGAACGAGTTGGGTGAAGAAGGCGTCGACTTCAAGAAGTACTTCTACGTGGGCTTTGCCGTCATTTGCGCCGCCCACCTGACACTTGGTCCTTCGCCCTGGCTCACCGCGCCGTTCAAGATTCTTAAGACTTGGTCGGGGCTGATGCTCACGATCTTCTGCGGGTTCGAATTGTTGGTTTCGCCGCTGTCGTTGGTGCCGAAGACTAGCGCCGTGTATGCCGTCGGTACATGGGGCGTGATGCTCATTTGCATGCTCTATTGGCAGAGCGACTATAGAATCTTGCAACGCATGACCTGGGTCGCAGGCATGGTGGCATTTGCGTGGTTGTTTTTTTTGTCCTTAAAGCTCGGGCTGCGCTTCGGCCAGGCCATCGGCGGTATCAACCGCAATACGACGGGTATCGCTGGCGTCGGCGCCATGATTTGCTGCATGGTCTACCCACGCAGGGAAATTCGCTGGGCAGGTGTTGCGCTCGCATGGCTCTTCGCCCTCGCGACTACCTCGCGTGGCTCGCTCGTGGCATTGGCCGTCTTCGCTATTACCTACTACGCTGCGTATAAGGGCACCTACCGCGCGATCGTTCACGGGCTAATCGCCACGGCGGCGTTCGGCGTCGTCGTATTGGTTTATCCGCATCTGCGGCACGCCATTACGAACGATGTGTTTATGGTGCATGACAAAGCGCGGGGTATGGGGAGCGGTTTCACCGGGCGCGTTGACGCTTGGAAACAGGCCATCAACGCGTTCTGGAAAAACCCCATTTTAGGCTACGGTTTTCGAGCCTCGACCCAGGAAACCCACGGCGGCTACGGCGGCATCCACAGCGGTTACCTGAAAATCTTGGTGGAAACTGGTTTCGTCGGCGGATTTCTCGTCATCGGCGCCGTCCTAGTCGAAGCGGCACGGCGCCTTCGGCTGGTGTTGCAGCTCCAATCAATGCCCCAAAATGCAATCCCGGGTATCGACACGGCGGAGTCGATGCGCATCAACGCGCTCGTGTTCGCCACCCTGATGATGACGCTCACGCTTTGGATCTACGAGCAGGTCTACATCAACCTTGGGTCGATCGTATCCGTCGTGTTGTTCCTGATGCTCGTCGCACCGGCTTACGTGCCCATAGTTCCCAAAAAAGAGCGCCGCTGACGTTGCCGGCTACTGTCCGATCGGTCCGCACGGCCGTCAATTTGCGTAATTTGTCTCGGCACGGCATCTCGGCTTAATATACTTGTCGTGGCGCGATCTTTCTTATCTGTATCCAAGTGCAACGTCCCGTCGACGACACCAAGACTAAATTGCCATTGCGCATCCGGGCTGACGCATGAAAGAACTAAAAGCGCTAACCGGGCTGCGTGCAGTGGCGGCGATTTGGGTGCTCTTTTTTCACTCCAGTTTTGGAAGCCTGCCGTTCATACCCGGCGTCGTAGCCTCGATTCTCACCGCTGGCTTCGCCGCCGTGTCTCTATTTTTCGTCCTGTCTGGCTTCATCCTGACGTACAACTATTTTCCGATGGAGCCGTCGCCGCAGCCACACAAAAGATCCGGCCGGTATGCCATCGCTCGATTCGCCCGAATTGCGCCGGTTTACTTTCTCGGGTTCGTACTCGGCGCGATTACCGAGGGGCAGTTACTCGATCCGGCGAACAACCCTTTGCCCCCGTTGTGGCTCAACGTTCTAACTTTTTTCGGTTTGCAGAATTGGACATTCGCGCACGATTGGATCAATTATCCAAGCTGGTCCGTGTCGTGCGAAATCTTCTTCTACGCTACGTTGCCGTTTCTCCTTCACGCGCTCAATCGGATGAAACCGAACGCGGCGCCAATCTTGTTGCTCCTCTCGGGCATCGCGGCGACGACCGTCGGCGTGCTGGGCGCGTATACCGCCCATGGTTCGAATCCCGAATTCGCGGTTCGCTATTTGCCGCTTCTCCGATGGCCCGAGTTCGTGACCGGCGTGTTTCTCGGCTACATCTACAAACTTGGGCGAACGCCAAAGTTCATCGAATCGCACGGCGATGTGGTCGCAATCTTCGGGACCCTGTTCGCCGCGGCGGTCATCGTGGTCTTTCGTGAGCCTGCGATCTTTCTTCATTCGGGCGGACTCACCATCCCTTTCGCGATCGTCATTGTTGGGCTCGCCGAAGCGCGGGGACCGATCTACCGACTGCTCGCCAATCCAATTGCGTTGGCACTCGGCGAGGCGAGTTACAGTCTCTACGTCCTTCAATTTCCTGCCAAATATCTGGCGGGCGAAATGTGGACGCATTTCGCTGGCGAGGCGGCAAAGCCAAACTGGTTTCGTGGCGTAACTTTCTTCGGGATCATCGTTTTCTCCGTATTGGTAAACAAACTCTTCGAAAACCCTGCGCGAAGAGCGATCTTGAAGCTCGCGCGATCGCGCAGCGCTCCCGCTGCTTCGCCTGCATGAGTCGTGGCGCGAGCTCGAAAATCGAATAAATGACCTCGGCACCAAAAAGCGAAACGAACCGCCCGTTAATATGGGCGATGGGACCTTTCCCACCACCGGTCACGGGGATGACGGCGCTTACAGAAAAATTCGTGCAAGGTCTCCAGCGAAAGCTGCCCGTAAGAATCTCGAGCTGGAGTTCAGGCGACGATCGGCAACGCCCGCATAAGCGTGCTCTTCGTGTTCTCCGCGCACTCTCCTGCCTGGCCAAGCTCAAAATCCACGGCCGGGTCCGAAACGCGCGCCTGTACGTAACTGCCAACAACAAAGCGGGCCTGCATCTCACTCGGCTGTTCGTGCAAACGGGCCGCCGCCTGGGCTACACCGTCTACCTACATCACCACACCTACAATTTCATCGATGCCTTCGACTCCAAAATGGCGGCAATCAATGAGTCGATGGGGCCTGGCGACGTCCACGTCGTGCATTGCCCGCAGATGATCGAAGACTTTCAGCGACAGTACCCCGTGCGTTGCAAGTTCGAATACGTCTATCCAAGTATCGTTTCGATGCCGCTGGGCAAGCCGCGGACAACGCTATCAACGCCATTTCGGCTGGGAATGTTGGCGAACCTCACGATTGAAAAAGGCTTGGATATCGTGTTGAACACGTTTCAAGCGCTCCGCGAAAAAAACGCCAATGTGCGACTCACGTTAGCCGGACCTTGTGGCACGGTGGAAGCCGAACGACTAATCGCATCCGCGGTGAAAGTGCATCCAGGCCTCATCGAGCACATTGGCCCCGTCTTCGGCGAACGCAAACAGCAATTTTTCGATTCGATCGACGGCTTCCTGTTTCCTTCGCAGACCGAATCGTGGGGAATCGTTCTCAACGAATCCCTCGCAGCCGGCGTTCCGGTGATCGCGACCAATCGCGGATGCCTTCGTACGCTGGTCGGTGGCCGCGGCGGGGTGGTCGTCGACGACCCGACAAAGTACGTTGATACAGCCGTCCACCAAATCGAAGCGTGGATCAACAATTTGGGCGATTACTTGGCAGTTTCCCAGGCTGCTATCGAACAGGCTGATTACCTTCATCGCGAGGGTGCGCTCCAACTAGATCAAGTAACGACGCGCATGTGCACGCCCGATGCCGCCATGCCGTCCGATCGCAGTTAAACCACGATGCGAATCATAGTCCACGATTACGCCGGCCATCCCTTCGAGGTGCAGCTAAGCCGCGAGCTTGCCGCCCGCGGCCATCACGTGATGCACTTGTATTGCGAATCGACCCTCACGCCGCGCGGCGCGCTCTCCCGCAGCGCGACCGATCCACGCACATTCGATATTAGTGGCGTCGGCCTTTCGGAAACGATTCCAAAGACCAGCTTCTTCAAACGCTTCCAACTTGAATCACAATACGCGCAAAAACTTCTCGCCGTTTGTGAACAGTTTCAACCCGAAGTGATTCTTTCCGCGAATACGCCTTCGATACCACAATACCGGCTCGCCAAGTGGTGCAAAGCCCGCAAGGTGCGGCTCGTTTCGTGGGTGCAAGATATCTACGGCCTTGCGGCTTTTCGATTGCTGAGCAAAAAGCTGCCGATCGTTGGCCACGCCGTCGGGCAGTATTTTATTCATCTCGATAAGTATTCCGCTCGCCGAAGTTCCGCGCTCGTGGTCATCAGCGACGACTTCAAAAAAGTCTTCCGCCGCTGGGGCGTTGAAAAATCCCGTCTTCACACAATCCAAAATTGGGCGCCCCTCGAAGAAATGCCCCAACGCCCGCGCGAGAACGATTGGTCGCGCGCACAAAACCTCAGCAGCGGTCTCCGCTTCATCTACGCCGGCACGCTGGCCATGAAGCACAACCCCGCGCTGCTGCTCGAGTTGGCCCGCACGCTGGATCAACCTTCCCGCGGCGAGCTGATCGTCGTATCCGAAGGCCCCGGCGTTGAATGGCTCAAAGCACAAGCGGAAGAGCACAAGGTAAAATCGCTCCGCTTCATGGGCTTTCAGCCATTCGAGTCCCTCCCGGACGTCCTCGGCAGCGCCGATGTCCTCGTCGCGATCCTCGAAGCCGATGCCGGCGTGTTCAGCGTGCCCTCCAAGGTCCTGAGCTACTTCTGCGCGGGCCGCCCTGTGTTGCTGGCGGTCCCCAAAGAAAACCTGGCCGCAAAGATTGTCGAACAAGCGCGAGCCGGTTTAGTCGTCGGCCCAACGGAGATCAGCGCCTTCTGCTCCGCTGCCCGCCGACTTCTCGATGGCCCCCAACTCCGCGAGCAAGCCGGAAAAGCGGCCCGCGAATACGCTCAAAAGAACTTCGATATCCGCCGCATCGGCAAGGAATTCGAAACCATTCTCGAGGCCCCGGCGCCCTCTTGATTGAATGATGTTGGTCTCGTGGTGGGCGATTCCCGGCGTATTTCTTCAAATCGCCACCTATCTCCAAAAATTCTTTCAACTTTCGCTAGCGGCGGCCAATAACGCAGCCCGAGCGGCGAAATTCCTTAAGGACGGCCCGAGTGACGGCCTTTCCACTGGGATTTCTGATCAGTTTTGGACTTTTGGGGATAGCCGCCCGGCACTTCGTACCCGCCTTTCCGGCAGCCGTCGTGACGTCCCTGCAGCGTGAGGAGCGCGTTTTATGATCAAGCGAGCAATTTTGGTGGGTACGGGCCTCGGCCTGACCTCGCTGGTGCTATTCGGCCGCGATGCGGCCAGCTATGTCAAAACCTCTTACCATCGGGTGACCAGCACTGTTCAAGACCAGGTGCCGATGGACTTCCAAATCGATCGGGCCAAGCAAATGGTCCGCGATCTGGACCCCGAAATCCGCAATTCGATGCACGTCATCGCCAAGGAAGAAGTCGCGCTCGATCAGCTGAATCAGCAAATCAACGGCAACCAAGAGAAGGCTGACAAAGACAAGAAAGATATTCTCCACCTGCAAGCCGACCTCGAACAGAACAAGGCCGTTTACCATTACGCCAGCCAGACCTACACATGCGACCAGGTCAAGCACGAGCTCACGAACCGCTTCAGCCGTTTCAAAGTGGCGGACGACACACTCGCCAGCATGAAACAAATGCGTGATGCGCGGCAAAAGAATCTTGATGCCGCCCAACAAAAGCTGAGCGCGATGATCAACGCCCGCCGCAAGCTCGACGTCGACGTCCAAAATCTCGAAGCCAAGCGCAAGCTCGTCGAAGTCGCTCAGGCTTCGAGCGACTATGTGTTCGACGACAGCCAGCTCGCTCGTGCGAAGGATCTCATCAACGACATTCGCACTCGGCTCGACGTAGCCGCCAAACTGGCGAATGCGGACGTGAACGTCCAAACGGAAATTCCGCTGGATAGCGCCGCTCCGCAGGACATCACCGACCAGGTGACCGAGTACTTCAAGCTGGGCGACAAGGCCGAGAAAGTCGCCAAGACCGAACCCGCGAAGGAAACCGAAGTCACCACTGTTTCGCTCGCCCACGAGTAAGCCCCACGAGCTGAGAGTCGAGCGACGGGAGCCGGAGCGCTCCGCCCTCGACTCTCACTCTCTTTGCATGGGGCTTTCACGCGACCTGGTCAATCGTGAACATCTGGCACTCGATCTTCGACTCTAGACCTTCGGCTCTCTCATGTTTCCTACCTGGCGAATGCGACTCCGTGAAGCACGCGTAGCGTACCGAGATGGCCGCTACGACGATGCTACGGAAGTGCTCTCGGACGACAAACTTCGCCAGTTCCTCCCCGCCAAGAAACTCGCCCAAGAAGTGGCCGGCAAAATCCTCAAACGTGCTGGCGATCGCTTCGCAATCGGCGATTCCTCGGCCGGCTGGCGCGACGTCAATACGGCCGACCGACTCGGCGGCGAGCCCGATGCGATCACCCTCCTTCGCCAAAATTACCAAGACCATTCACTCAGCGATGTTCGCCATTGCCTCGCCTCAGGCCAACCAGCAACCGCGATCACGCGCTTGGAAAAGCTCCACAAGCGCGGCCTTTCGACCGAGCGGACCCGCGACCTTCAGCAAATCGCTTCGGCCATGCAACAAGCTCAGCAGCTAGCCACCCGCGGGCATTTTTCCGAAGCGGCATCCGCGTTAAGCGGTGCAATTCGCGTGGCCCAGCTTCAACAACCGGAACCGGGTACAATGGATGAAGTTGCGGCCTACCTGCAGTCCGAGCGCGATCGCTGGCAAACCGCCGCGGGCGACTGTCAGCGACTCAGCGCCGAGATGCACACCGCCTTGGCGGCAGAAAATTGGAGCGTTGTCCTCACCGCCGCCGATTCCCTGCTCGCCCTGGCACCCCAGCACGTGGCCGCGACTCAAGCCCGGCGACGTGCATGGAAAGCCGTGGGAATGGACGTAACGCAACTTCACGTTCGCCAACCGGGCCGGGGTCCAGTTTCGCTTGCCGTCAACAATAACATCGGTCGCCGGGGCCGGCCGTCCACTCGTCCCACATCGCGCTCCAGTGAGGTCGACACCGTGCTCGGCAACGAAAATCCACAACGAGCGCTCATGTGGGTGGATGCCGTCGGCGGCTTCCTGGTCTGTCTGGATGACACAATCACCATTGGCCAACCGTCATCTGGCGACAGCGTCACCTTGCCCATCCTCGCGGATTTGTCTCGCCGCCACGCCGTCATTCGCCGCGACGCCGGAGCCTACATCCTCGAACC